>JAUZEU010000136.1 GCA_030838885.1 Bryobacterales bacterium
GACCAGCGGGTCGCCACAGGGTCCACCGCAGCCTGGGTTGGTGGCAGTAGAACTGAGCACGCTGGCGAAGTCGCGGTTGTTCATCTCTGCTGTCGCGACTTCCGGGCTTCCGGTTCCGACGCGCGCCCATAGAGGTTCACTGTGGTAGTTAAAGGCCTTGCCGCTGGAGTCTTCCGCGTCATCGCCGCCGCGCAGGTTGGGCAGCGGATGGCCGTTTTGGGTAAGGCTGAGGTCGTCCTCATATATCAGGGCGAAATCGCGCAGAACCTTCTTGCCATTGCGGTATATATCGGCCGTGATTTTCGGACGATAGCTCTGCAAAACCATCTCTCTGTCCGAACCCGTATCGCAATAGCCCCTACCCTCCACTTGCGAATCGCCAACCATTTCCGTACGAAGTTTCTTCAGTTCTCCGGGGGTTTTTGAATCCACCATCCGGACGATCTCTGCTGAGTCGCCGCCAGGCGCCGCCGAGTAGGAATAGCAACTCCCCTCGGGTTCGATGATCAGCGCGCCCACGGCACCGTGTGAGGTGTGCTTGATGGGATCGGCGAGATTACGCAGCGAAACCGCGCCAAACTCCATAGGAACCCGATAAGTGAAACGTTTGCCGTTCTGCACTCTGAAACGGTGCTCGCCGGCGTACCAGGTGAACAGTTTTCGCGCGCCCGGCGCTACAGGTCCCGCGTCGTCGCTGAGGCCTGCGTTTACGCCGCTCTGGTTGCGGACGTTGAATTCCACCAGCTGGGGCGTCAGACCGACATGATCGGATGGGAGCGTTTCATTGATGTTGAACCCCTCGGTGATCTGTGGCATCATGCTGTAGCTGCCGCGATGACGCTGCAGATGTTCCTCGATTTCGGTGTCGCTGCTGCCCTGGCCCTTCAACTGCGCGCGCAGTGTATCAGGCGCAATATAGCGATCATCGTGACCTTCGTCTTTGGCCGGATCGCGCCTGGGTATGTGGTTGGACAGTTCGACCTGAATACAACTGCCGGCCGCGGCACGCAGCACGAGGGGCTCGAACGGCTTGCCCTTGAGATACTGCGTTCTCAATTGTTCAACGACATTGGTGGTGCCTGTCAGGCCTTCTAAGTTGACGAAGACGATACCGTTGGGATCATAGAGTCCGGCACGCTCGTTATAGACAATGCCTTTCGGCCCGAGCAGATCGCGAGCGAGAAACGCACCTACCTGGAAACGAACCGAGGGCCCCGGTTTTGCCGTTAAAGGTTCGCCTGTTCCCGGGTCGCAAACGTCCCGGGCATTTGTCCGGGGCGCTTCTACGGGCAAGCGCTTCAGATCCGGCAGATCGACCATTTTGATCGCGGCGGGGCGGTTCGGGATATATCCGGACTTGCCCGAGTCAGGGAGCTTCCAACCAAACGCACGCAGCAGTCCCCACATACCGTCCCAGAGATTATCTGTGGCCGAGGACATGTAGAGGTAATCCGTCGTGTCAACACCCTGCGGACCAAGCGGCGTGTCGAATTCCATGTGTTCGGAGATTCCAATATGCTGCGAGTTCACGTATCCGGAGGCCTTGCGATCGGCATCCGTTGCGGCTTTCGCCTTCACTTTGGGTGAGGTGTCGCTGGTCTGGAAAGGCCACTTGACGCCCGTCATGGAGAATACGTGCTGCTCTTCCTGTGCTCCCTGGATAAGCCGGAGCTGCAGCGGGTCGCCTTCATAGGCGCCCAGCACAGGCGTGCCAGGATCACCATCTGTTCGCCACCATTCGCAATAGAAGGACATCAGCAGGGTTGGGTTGGGGGCTTTGCCGCAGTCGAGATGACTGAGGAATCTCAGGCGGTTTTTTTCGACTGCGTCCGATAGCTGAGGGGCTTTGGATGTGCTCTTCTCCGTTTCATGAAGCTCCGCATCCAGCTTTGCGTGTATGTTTGTGCTGAAAGCGTAATCGAGCATGCCTCGCTTATCGGCGGGTTTGCGCGGCTTAAACTGGCCGTTGGCAGCTTCTTCTGCGATGCGCAGCGGAATCGGCTCATTTCGGTAGTTGATCAGCTGGGTGCCTGGATCGCCCCCGGAGATGCCTTCGGGCGCAGGAATCAGGTCGTGCTCGGAGCCGCCCGTAATATGCGCAGCTTCGTTGCGATTCGGAGGATTGATCGCTTCGAGTTCCTTGTTGTAGAGAATGGCGAAGTCTGCGAACGCCATATTGTATTCGCGGCGGCTGTAGGCCTCCCGTTTGGGGCCGGGGGCAACCGAGATGTTGGCGCGGTAGGACGTGGGTCCGCCGTCTTTGCGTGTCAGGCTGGGAAAGGGCTTGCCATCGAGCGTGGTCCAGGTGGAATCTTTTGGTTCCACCACGAGGGCCGCGTAAAGGCCGTGATGTTGGTGCGAACTGGGCCCAAAATGGTCATGGGTGAAGACTGTCCGCAGGGTTCTGTCAGTGGCGGGATGCATGGGATTGCCTGGATCAAAGTCGAGCACAGGATCGGCGTACCAGCGTTGTACAGTGGTCTGCGCGCCGCACCAGGGGTTTTCGTCGCTGCCACCTTTCATATCGGCGCACCAGCCGCGCTTATCGCCGGCCATGGCGCCATCGGCTTTGAACAGGGGATGGGTTTTCAGTGCGATCGGA
>JAUZEU010000138.1 GCA_030838885.1 Bryobacterales bacterium
CAGCTAGTAGTCACCAGCGCGAGGCAGTCTTCACATCTAAGTTCAGGAGAGCGGATATCCAGGCCTTGGTCTTCGTCCCGGTCGTCAGCAGCCCGCGACGCATCTCGTTAACGATTTTAAAGAGATGTTGGCCTATCGTGATGGATAGCAGGTCCGGGCAACGGCACTGGTTGCCCGACTGATCATTCGGGTTTATCAGCCGGAGATTTGCCCTGCCCTCGTTTCTTCGCCCAGCGGCTTTCGATCGCTTTCTTCGCCCGGGCGCTCTTCTCTTCCGGTGTGATTTTGCTCCACCAGGCCTTTGCGCTCTCTGCGCTCATCTGCTTGAACCGCTCGGTGAACTCTGCACTGCCCAGTGCTTTTGCCGCCGGCGACTCTTTCTCTCGCAGGGCTTTGGCATAGTGACGAATACTGCGGTTCAGAAATTCTGCGGTGGTGAGACCGAACTCCCCGGCATACGCCGCCAGGTTGCGATAGAACGTCTTCGGCAGATCGAACCAGGGCGGGATCGCTGCATTGACACTTTCCGACTTTTTCTTTTCGGGTTTATTTTTCACTTTCGTCGCGGTTCTTTCCTCGATTGGTCCCCCTGCTGTCTCTCTGTTCTACACGACTCCACTATAAAAATCAATAAGTTACAAAGACAAGTAATACTTCATACATAGTACTTGTATTTTAATTTGACGATTCAAATACCACGTATTATTGTGAGTTCATTCACCGGATTTACCGGCAGATCCCCGGAAGGGGTGAAGAAATTGAAGAAAAACAAGGAGAATTCATGAAACAGTTTTTTCTGTTTCTGCGCCGGTCAGCACCCACCGCAGCGCAGTGGCTGTTTTTAATCGGCCTGACCGCAACCTTAGCTTTTGCCCAATCCAGTTCATTTGGCCGGGCGGCGCAGGGGATTGCAGTCGAAATGATCGCCATCGCTAAATGGCTCGGCATCATTCTTTGCATTATTTGCGGCATCGGTCTGATGGCGGGCGGTCCAGGCACCGTGGCAAAAATGTCCGGGCTTTTGCTCGGGCTTGTTCTCGCTTTGTTTGCCTCCCCCATTGTCTCCTGGGTACAGGCTCTTTAAGAACGGTGATATGACAAGACCCGCGGCGCGAGCTCTGAATAAACCTCTGCTGATTGTCGGAATTGATCGCAGGCTTGCCGGGCTTGCCTTCATTTTCGGCGTGATCGTGGGCGCAAACGGGTCCCGGATCGCCGGCCTCATTTTGTTCTTTTCCCTTTGTATGATCGGGCGCCGTCTGACACGCCACGACCCGAACCTCTTTATGATCCTCAACCAGGTCCGAAAGCAGAAGGACCTTTATGACCCGATGAAGCGGGCCTGGTTCCGGCTGCTTGCGGTCAGGCAATAAACAAAAAAGCTATGGTCCCTCTGCCCAGATTTCTGAAACCGTACCGCGATGCCGGCGCCTTCAATTCTCTGCTTGCCCCGCACCGGTTCATTGACGAAAACGTGTTCCTGACGAAGAGCAACCAGCTGGGGGTTGTATTGACAGCCGAGGGCATCGATTACGAGTGCCTCACCAATTCGATGCTGGAATCCGGCACACGACGGGTGGCGGCAGCCTGGCGTTTGTTCGATGAGCAGTTCCGCCTGTATCAGTACGTGATTAAGCAGGACCGCGCAGATCTTGATCAGAAAAGGGATTACCCGAGCCCGGCGGTCCGGAGCACGGTCAGTGACCGGCGGGAGCATCTGGAAGGGAAGCCGGCGGGCCTGTACACAATCCGGCTGGTTTACGTACTGCTCTATGAACCACCGGCACTAAATCAGGACCGCGCTCTCCACCGTACGGTCTCGACGAAGAAGGTGCTGCGGGTAGTAACGGCGGAACTGGAGCGTCACCGCGCTGTCCTTCTGGACCGCGCTCAATCCTTCCGGCGGAACATCGGTGATCTCCTCGGCATCACCCTGCTCGGGAAGCAGGAGGCGTTTCAGTTCTTCCGCGAGCTGACGAACCCCGATCCCGATATCGCCCGCGCGGAAAGGCTGAAGCATTCCGGCCACATCGACTATTACATGGCGAGTTCGCCGCTTACCTGCAGCCGGGAAGGGATCTCCGTCGGAGATGCCCGGCTGGAGGTGCTCTCCCTCAAAGAACCACCCCACAGCACGTTCCCGCATGTCCTCCGGGACCTGCTGTCGCTCGAGACGAATTTCGTTCTGTGCACGGAATTCAAGCGCATCTCAAATGACAGAGCCATCACAACCATCCGGACCGCGCAGAACCATTTCCACTGGTCCCAGTGGGTTGCCGATCTCCCGTCCATTCTCAGCATGGTTCTCAACCGCGGGAACCGGCAGAACGTGATCGCCGACAAATCCGCCGTCAACGACGTGGAGGACCTCGACAGGACTCTTGCGCGCATCAATAACGACGGAGAATATCTGGGAGAGTTCTCTTTCACGGTCGTGCTTTACGATTCCGGCAACCAGGCCCGGCTCAGGCGCGCTGCGTCCGACGTCATGAAGATCTTCGGCAATCACGAAGCTTCTCTGATCCGCGAAACCTATAACGCCCTGAACGCCTTCCTCTCGATCATTCCGGGCAATCAGGCCTTTAATCTGCGTCGGACGTGGCTGCTGAGCGGCAATTACGCGGATCTCTCGTTCCTGTATGCCCCGTACGGCGGCGAGAAGGTGAACCGGCATCTCCGGAGTGAGCACCTTGTGGTGCTCGAAACCAACGACCGGACGCCCTACTATTTCAATCTTCATGAAGGCGACAAACTGGGAACCCTCATCTTCGGGGCGCCGGGCTCGGGCAAATCGGTGCTCGCCAATCTTCTGATCGATCACTCGCAGAAGCACGAGCCGCGGACGTTCATTCTTGATCTGGGCGGCAGTTACCGGCAGATTACGCGCAAACACGGCGGCTCTTATCTGCATATGGATTTCGGGGACGGCCGGCAGTCCTTCCGGATCAACCCGTTCACGCTTGCCGGTACGGCAGAGAATCTTCAGTTTCTGTTCACCTTCGTTCGGCTTCTGTTAACCAGCAGCGGCTTCCGGCCAACGGCGGACGACGACCGCGAACTGTTCGAAGCGGTCGAGGGCATGTATGTTCTCGACCCCGAACACCGGACCCTGGGGAATCTCGGACGTGGCCTGCCTCCTCATATGGCCCCGTACCTTCACGCCTGGATCCGGGGCGGCCAGTACGGGTCGGTCTTCGACAACCGGGAGGACACGCTCACGTTCTCGCATTTCCAGACCTTCGACTTTCAGGGCATGGATGAGGTTTATCCGAAAGTTCTTGAGCCTCTGCTTTTCTACATCTTTCAGCGCATCAGCGCGATCGTGTACAGTCCGGCGCTCGCCCCGGTATACAAGCAGCTCTGGGCCGACGAGGTCTGGCGTTTCCTTTCCAATGAAACCGCCCGGCAGTACCTGGTCAGCGCCGGCAAGACGTGGCGGAAGCATAACGGTGGCATCGGCCTCATTACACAGTCCGCCGTGGATCTTGCCAATGCCGGCGTGCTGGAGCTGGTGAACGAGATCTGCCCCGCGAAGATCCTGCTCGCCAACCCGGGCGCGGATCATGCCGCCTATCAGACCATGTTTCACCTGAACGAGAAAGAGGTCGAACTCTTTTCGCGGCTGACACCCAAACGTCAGTTTCTGCTGAAAACCGAGGCACGCGCCAAGGTCCTGAACGTGGACCTCGATCCGCGGGCCTACTGGCAGTACACGAATTCACCTTACGATAACCAGCGGCGCGAAACCGTGCTTGCGGAGCACGGATTCGAGGCCGGTTTCGATGTTCTGGCCGGGGAGGCCGTTTAAGAGCCGCGCAGTTTCAGAGGAGCCAAAATCGATGCAAGTAACCAAATTCAGAGTTGTCTGTACGCTCACATGCCTGGGGAACCTTTCCGGAGTGGCGGCGGAACGGAATCCCCCGGAGACCAGACCGGCCGACCCGCGGCCTCTGGCCGGCGACCCGAGCACGACCAGCCGGACTGTCTCGTATCACGAAACCGATATCGTTCCGGTTGCGACGGAAATCCGCTTTACCACCCTGCTGGAGCTCCCCAGGGAAGAATCGATTGTCGAAGTGACCTGCGGCGATAAGGAGTACTGGCCGGTCAACTGGACCGGTAATCTGGCCTATGTCAAACCGGCGAAACCGGGTGGACGGACGAACCTGAACCTGATCACCGCGAGCGGAAACGTTTACAGTTTCTTCCTTAGCGAAGTCTCGGGAACCGCGAATGCGCACGCCGATCTGAAAGTCTTCGTGAATCCGGCTGACAACAGCGCCATTGTGGCCATGAAAGACAAGCCCCGTTTCGTCAGCGCCGAGACCGCCGAGGCATACCGGCAATCCGCTGCTCAGGCCGAGCAGCAGCTGCGGGCCCGGCAGGCCAGTCTCGAAAAGCAGATGGAGCGGGAAAAGTCCGAACTGCGGGCATCCTACCCCGCCACGATCCGCCACGATTACAAATACACGAACCCGGCCAAAGGCCCCTTCAATGTGACCGCGATCTATCACGACGATCTGTTCACGTACATCGAGGCCACGCCGCAGGAAGCACCGTCCGTTTACGAGATCAAAGACGGCAAGCCGAGTCTGGTCCAGTATGAGCTCAAAAACGGGCGCTATACGATCCCCAAAATTCTGGACGACGGTTATTTGCGGGTGGGTAAGAGCGAGTTGAAGTTCCATCGGGAGAACAGTTAAGCGCGTCCTCATTCCACGGAGAAAAGACCCTTTCTATGGCCGACGATCAATCCCCCCAGCCGGGCAATGCCGGACCCCCGCCCATTCCGGACCCGCAAAAATTACAGCCGGGCGAACTCAGCAGCAGGCATAAGCGGTGGATCTTTTACGGCGTGATGGGTCTGGTTCTCCTGATCGTATTAGCGAATCTCATCGGCACCACTGCTCCGGCGCCAGTGAGAACCCCGGCTCAGGCCGGAACTCAGCTGCCGCAGAATCCGACTCCCGCTCAGATCCGGGATCTGGAAAACACCCTCAAACAGGAACAGGCGCGACTGCTCGAAGAAACCACCCGCCATGCTCAACAACTCCAGCGGGAGCGGGCAAGTCAGGCGCAGGCCGAAATGCCGCCCATCAGCGCCGAAGATCTGCAGCGTGCCGCGGCGCTGCGGGAAGCGGCAGAAGCCCGTCAGCAGTTTCAGGCCAGATACGGGGGCAGGGAAGGGGTTCGGGATTCCCCGTCTGCTCCCCGGAAAGCTCAGCTCGAAACCGAAAGAGAACAGCGGGCCTACAAATCTCTGTTTGCCGACAGCCTGGTCCGTCAGGAATCCGTCGGCAGTTCTGACGTGAAGCAGCCGGAAGCCTTGCGGTCTGCCTCCGCTCAGCTCCCCGCGAGAACCATTTCCGAGCGTCCCGCTGACGTTCCGGAAACACCCAAAAAAGATATTCAGGCGGCGCGGAAAGCCCTCGATTTCGAGCCGTCGGCGCAACGGAATTACTGGCTGCCCGAGGGCACCGTGATGGAGGCGGTTCTCACGAACCGTCTTGACGCGGACCAGCCCGGTCCGGTGAACTGCATGATCACCACCGATATTTATCTGCCCGGCACTCGCCGTCTCGTCATTCCGCAGGGCGCCCGCGTTCTTGGCGAAGCGAGCAAAGTCTCTGCATTTGGTCAGCAGCGGCTCGCGGTGGCTTTTCACCGGATTATCGTACCCGGTTCGCAGATCTATTCCATTCCGCTCGATAAGAAGCCGCCCGCCCTTGCGCAGGCCGGCGAAGTGGGGCTGCACGACCGGGTGGACAGCCACTACATGTCGATTTTTGGAGCCAGCCTTGCTGTGGGCGCAATCGGCGGTCTGGCCCAGATCGGCAACGGTTACAGCGGTTTCGGTTACGACCCTTCCGTGCAGCTGCGCAATGGAATTTCCCAGAGCATGGCCCAGTCCTCGGACCGGATCCTCGACCGGTTCCTGAACCGGCTGCCGACAATCACCATTCGGGAGGGCACGAGAGCGAAGGTAGTGCTCACCGATGACCTTGAGGTGCCTGCTTACGACTCCATGAAGAAGGGTGTTTTATAGCTGCCGGGGTCAGGGTTGAGAAGACTGCAAATTCTTTACAAGGAGTGTTTACTTCTATGGAACAGAAACGAGTTCATTTCATAAAGAGCGCAGCACCGGCGCTCTTTATTCTGGGAGCTTTGGCCGTCCGCATGGAGGCGCAGTTTGCCAGCATTGTGAGCGATCCGGTTCAGGAAGGGCATTCCTGGCAGCAGCTCGCCAATGACATCGAAAAACTGAAGAGGCTCGATTCCACAATTCTGAAGCTGGAGGCTCAGTACACCCAGATGCAGGTGAATGCGCGCTACTTCACCAGCAAGGGTGTGTGGCAGGGAATCGGAAATCAGATTGTCAGCAACTGGACGACGCCCAATATGTTCGGGGAGACGGCGACGTGGAATCCGGCGGTCCTGTTCGGCACCGGCGCACCCGCCGCCTGGCAGAATGCAACGATCGCTCTGCAGCGCAACCGGTATCTGGCGGGACTGCCTGTGGGAAGCAGCCGGGACCTCTCGTATTTAGCGGCTGTCGAGACATTCGATGGAGCCGGCCCCACCGCCTTACAGACGCTGGGAAATGCACGGCTTCACCAGACGCAAATGGCGGGCGCAATTGCGCGATTGCAGGCGGCTGCCGCGGACGGATCGGACGGGATGAATTCGGAGGTGCAGCAACTGAATCTGCTGACGGCCGGTACTGTTCAGCATCTGCAGATGCAGCAGACCACGAACAACGTCATCACGTCCCTTCTCGAGCAGCAGACGCTGTCTAACAAGCTGCAGCGGGACGCGATTGTGGATCACATGAATTTTATGAATCAGGTGGACCAGTACATGGTGTCGCAGGGTCCCTCCTGGGGCGGCGCGGCGCAGTCCATTTCGAACTACCGGTCACGGTAAGGGCAAGCAAAGAGGTATTCCAATGCTTAACGTAATCAACACAAAACTGCTTGCTGCGATCCTCGCAGTGCTTGCCGGCATCGCTTCCTATTTCGCCTATGAGAAGCACAAACAGGAAACCGAAGAAAAGAAGGCGCAGGAGATGCTTCGTAAGCCGACGCGGGACGAGCAGAAAACAATCGACAGCTTGAAGGGCTGGGGTAAATCCGTGCAGGAGTACAAGTCCAAATAATGCGATTCTCATTTTGTGCTTTGTTGCTCGGTTGGTCGCCGATGCTCCTCAGGGCGCAATCGAGCCCGAGCTCGCCGGTTGTACCAATCAACAGTGGAACGATCGACTATGTCAGCTCGGTGACTTCGGCAATCGACAGTTTGATGACGTCTACGGGTCCCGTTTTCCTCTCGACCGGAAATGATCTGTTGACTGCCATCGCCGTGATCATGCTTGTGATTTACGGTTTGAAATGGGCGACGCACAGCGCCTCCCGACACCACCCGGAATTTGATTTCCCCGGAGTGATTCACTTTTTCTCGCTGTTTCTTATTGCGGAGGCGATGCTGCGGTATTACAACGTGCCATTGCCTTGGACAGATTCCAGTTTTCACCAGATCTTTCCCGAGACAGCGCGGCAGCTCGCGGCCACCATTGATCTCACAAACCTGAATACACTTCTCGGTGATATTACGGCCATCGTTGGGGGTACAGAGCGCCCCTCGATTGCAAACCCGCTAATGTTCTTCGTTTACGTGTTCATCATGCTCGAGATGATTTTGATCGAGGGTGTACTTTTTGGTGTAACAATACTTGGTTTTATCGCCATAGGAATTGGGTCAGTGCTAGGGCCGATTTTCATCCCCTGGCTGATTGTTCCCCGATTGAGCTGGCTGTTCTGGAACTGGATCCAATTCATGCTTCAGTACAGCTTCTACCGGGTGGTCGCCAGCGCTCTCACATTTGTATGGACCACCGTCATGGTGAAGTTTTTCGAGAGTGCGGTTCAGGGCGATTACAGTCTGGCGCATTTCCTTATCATGCTGGTGCCGCTGGGGATGCTGAACATCGGGATGATTTTCAGTGTTTTCCGGGTCACGAGTTTCGTCAGCGATTTATTTAAGGGAACCGCGGCTGCCGGTGGCGGACTGGCCGGCAGTATGGCAGGCGCAATCCGGGGAGCATTTGCCTGATATGGAACATCGGTTCAACGCTGCGGCACTGCCGCCGATCGACGAAGCCGCGAGGCAGGAATATGAGTATTTCGGCTCGACTCTCACCACCAACACGGCCCTCAAAATCACCCTCATTATTCTTGCCGGGGTAATCGCCGTTCTGAGCTTCGCTCTGGTACGGACGTCGAAGGCGGCGGCGAACCTGAAACCGCTGATTATCCGGGTGAATGAAGTTGGCCGGGCAGACGCGGTCGCCTATCAGGATTTCGCCTACAAACCGCAGGTACCGGAGATCCGCTATTTCCTCACGCAGTTCGTGGTCGGTTACTATTCCCGGAATCACAAAACCGTGGCGCAGCAATACGTCAGCAGCCTCTACTTTCTCGACCGCACTCTTTTCAGCGCTATTGACGCGCGGGATCGCCGCACTCAGTGGCTCCCGAAGTTTCTCGGAAGCGCGGAGGACGATGTGGATGTGACGGTAAAAAACGTCATCATTGAAGACCTCGAAAACCAGCCCTACCGCGCCCGTGTGGAGTTCACGAAAATCTTTACGGGCCAGTCGGGGGCCGAGAGCAAACGGGAAAACTGGGCAGGCGAGTTCGTTTTCCATATCAGCCCCGATATTCCGAACCAGCTGATCTTGCACAACCCGCTGGGTCTTGCGATCACCTATTTCCGCGAAGACCAGGCATTCAACAACTGACACAAGGAGACATCATGGCAACGACCAGAAATGCACCAGCCCCCCTGATTGAACCCGAGGACAAACAGCC
>JAUZEU010000162.1 GCA_030838885.1 Bryobacterales bacterium
CGGCTACACCTACAACAGCTATGCCGACTTCGTGAACGGTACTCCCGCGACCTTCCGCCAGGCATTTCCGGGTCAGGGCACTCAGTTTCCCATCAGCAACCCGAACGTGGGCGAATACGCAGCGTTCCTTCAGGATTCATGGCGCATTACCGACCGCCTGACCCTGAACTACGGACTGCGGTTCGACAAGTTCGACTACAAGCAGCCGACCTATCTCAACCCGAACCCGCAGCTACTGGCGGCGAACCTGCGGACTGACCGTATCAGGACAGAAGATTCGAACTTCGGCCCGCGCTTCGGCTTTGCGTGGCGCGCCGGACGGGGCGATTCCGTGGTGATCCGCGGCGGCTATGGAGTGTATTATTCGCGGACGCCCGGGCTGCTGCTGAGCACTGCCATTCTGAACAACGGCTTCTCGTCCCAGACGTATCTGCTGACCAGCAATCTTCCCACTTATCCGAACGTCCTGAAGGCCGCTCCGGGCCCGGGCACGCCGCCCGACATCTATGTCACAGATCCGAACTTCAGCACCGGGCGCACGCAACAGATCAGCTTCCAGACGGAGTTTGCGCTGGGGCAACGCGCCAGCCTCACAGTCGGCTATCTTGGGGTGCTCGGATCGCACCTGACGCGCACCCGCGACATCAATCTCTACCCGTCAGAAGCTGTCACCGGCTATGTCTGCCCGACGTCCGCTGCATGCGCGGCGCCGGGTGGCCAGCCAGTGACTTACTACCGGCACCCCGGCGTGGGTGGGCCGGCTCGTCCGAATGCTGCGTTCGGGCGCATCTCTCTGTTTGACAGTGGCGGCAACTCGATCTATCACGGCGGCTTCATCCGATATCAGCGCCGCTTCGCGAACCACTTCACGGCCCAGGCTTCTTACACCTGGTCGCACGTGATCGACACCACGCCGGATGCAACCTCAGTGGTACCGGGCAACGCCGGCGACGATGCCAAGGTAGCCCAGGATACGCTGCGGCCTAACCTCGACAGAGGCAGCGGGGCGACCGATATCCGCCATCGCGCGGTGCTCTCGTTTGTGTGGGACATCAGCCACGGCAACTTTCTGACCAATCCGCTGGCACGCGGCATTCTGAGCCACTGGCAACTGGGCGTGATCACGCAGGCGCAGTCCGGACGGTGGTTCAACGATATTGCCACGGGCGACCCTGGCAACGACAGCAACACTGCCAACGACCGCTCACCGCTGATCGGCCGCAATACGATCCGGGGACCGGAATTCATTACGGCCGACGCGCGGATCAGCAAGGATATTCCGCTGATGGGCGAACGTGTCAGGCTGCGATTGATGGGCGAATTCTTCAACCTCACGAACCGGGCGAACTTCAACGGCATCCAGACGACTCGTTACACGTTCTCGACAGTGGCGGGCACTGGCATTTTCCGGCCCACCACCAACTTCCTCGCAACGCAGACGACGTTCGATCCCCGGATCATTCAGCTTGCGGCGAGAGTTGTGTTCTAAGGCCGCCTCTACATGGGCGGGGTGCCAGCCAGTCTGTGCCGGTATCCCCGCCGATGGGCGCTCCGGGAGGGGCATCGGGAGCGGGGATCACCTTCATCACTTCCGTTGGGCGATCGAGGAAGGGCCTTGATATCGGCGGCGGCCAGGAGCGTATGCTGTGCCTGCTCAACCTCGGTTGCACCGCGTCTGTCTTCAGGCGCGCCGCGAGCTTCTGAAGGTTGAGGAACGCGATGGCCCGGACCTATTCGTTCGGCACACCAGTGGCCAGCCACATCACACGGTCGACCAGACGCGCTCTTCCGCCCGGCGAACTTCAGCCTCGTACGGATTGGCAACTGCGGCATCGAACGTCGCTTTCGTGATCCGTTCATCACTTCTTCCAGACCCGGGCCGCCCGGAGAATCCGCGCCATTTCGAAGCTGCGGCGGCCACGTTTGAAACAAACTACTCATATCGTGATCAGTTCTACCCGGTACTCCGCCACCGCCTCCGGAAGCACCGTGACTCCCAGCCCCGGCCCCTCCGGCACCGCCACCATCCCATCGGCTCCCAATCCGATTCGTTCAGCGATCACCGCGTCGCGGAACGGGCTTTCCGTCTGATCGAATTCGAACATCGGCGACGGCGCGGCCAGCGCCTCCGTGATCGGCGGGCAGGTCGCCATCCAATGCAAAATGGCCGCCGTTCGCACCGCAGTCCCCCAGTTGTGCGGCACCACGCGAATGTCCTTCAGCCAGCAGGAATGCATTAGCCGGCGCGCGCCGGTCAGGCCGACGATCTCCACCTCCGGCTGCAAGATGTCCACCAGGCGAGGTTCCACGTAGTCTTGCGCCAGCCGGTCGGCGTCGAAGGTTTCCCCGCCGGCGAGCGGGACTCGGAGCGCTTCCCGCAATCGGCGGTATCCAGCGAAATTGTCCGCCAGAACAGGCTCTTCCCACCAGAGCAGGTCGAACGGTTCCAACCGGCGGCCAAGTGCCACCGCCGTGGCCGTGTCATAGGCGCAATTGGCGTCGATGGCCAACCCGACTTCCGGACCGACGGCCTCCCGTACGGCCGCCACATTGCGAACGTCGATGGCCAGTCCGTATCCTACTTTCATCTTTATGGTCCGGTATCCCGCCAGTTTCCACCTTGCGGCCTCTTCGGCAAGCCCCTGGGCCAGGTCCGGCCAGTCCTTCCGGTACAGCGCGGTGCAATAGGGCTCCACGCGGTCCCACCACACCTTTCCGAACAACCGCGAGACCGGCAACCCCAATGTCTGACCCATCAAATCCCACAATGCCGTGTCGAGACCACCGCAGACGGACGCGCCAGTCCGTGCCTGCTTCCAAACAAACGGGCGCAGCGAATCGTAGATCGCTTCCGCTTCGAACGGTGAACGGCCGATGACCAGTTCCGGATGAGCCCGAAGGACGTCGCCCCCGAAGTATCCATCGCCCCAGCCGGTCAGCCCGGCATCCGTCCGGACTTCGACGAGTGTCGCCGTCCGGCGGGAGGTCCAGTCCAGGGACCACCCGAAGCGCTCCCTGAGCGGGGCATCTAAACGGTGAATCCGTACTTCCGTAATACGAATCGCAGGCACTATCATCTGCCCTCGATCCTATCGCTTAGCGGCGCATGGCCAAATGTTCAGGCCATGCCTCGGGCAAAGCGAAGGATCGGGTTGAGCGAAATGCGCGAAGAATAACACTGGTCTCCGGGGAGTGGCCAATTCGGGTCGAGAGAGGCTTAATCACTCGCGCCCACAATCTTTCCCGCGGTTGTAGCATCATCGAGAAGTCTCAGAAAGCAATCGGCTACATTCGCACGCGAGATCGAGAATCCAAACCGGGGCAGGTGTCCTTCCCGAATCCTGTATTTCCCGGAGCGTGGACCATCTGTTAGTCTCGGCGGACGTAAGAACGTCCAGTCCAGTTGACTTTCGCGAAAGATGGCTTCCATAGCGCTGGCGTCGGCCACAACGACCGGGAACAGCAATTTCCCCAGGATGTACGCAGGGGGGAAGATCGAGTCCGCGAACAGGAACGCAACTGATTCCACAATTACCCGCCTCACGCCCGCGCGCGGCATTGCTGCCGTCAGGGCTTTGGCAAAATCCCGTA
>JAUZEU010000166.1 GCA_030838885.1 Bryobacterales bacterium
ACAACTCTGTTCGCCGCCCTCGATCTGCTTCAGGGCAAAGTCATCGGCGATTTCCACAAGCGCCACCGGCATCAGGAGTTTCTGAAGTTTCTGCGGCGTATTGACCGCGAGTTTGCCGGCGGCAAAACCCTGCACATCGTGATGGACAACTACGGAACTCATGGCACTGCCAAAGTGAAAGCCTGGCTGAAGAAACACCCCCGCTTCGTGATCCACTACGTGCCCACGAGTTGCAGCTGGTTGAACCTGATTGAACGCTGGTTGCGGAACTCACGAACAAGCGCATCCGCCGCGATTCCTTCCTGAGCGTCGGGGACCTCATCGCCGTCATCAACGAATTTCCGGCAACCTGGAACGAAAACCCGAAGCCTTTCGTCTGGACTGCAACCGTCGATTCCATTGTGGCCAAACTCGCCCGTTGCCGCCAAACCCTCGAACAGATCCAGCCTGGTTGCACTAACCTGAAACGCCGTAAACGTTTGTCCAGCTAATTCGCGGACACCACACTCGTGACCAGTGCGTTTGCCCGGAAAACTGCGTTCAGGCCGGCAATAGGAGGGTCGCCTTCGGAATTCGGCTGTTCCGGCGGGCAATGGTGGGCATCTCCTCTTACAGCTTTTCGTCCAGCGCGCACAACGCACACAAGAGGTTCATCTCGAAGCCCAGGAAACCCCTATCGCCCGCGCACCTGCTCACCAATAAGAATGGCCCCCCAAAAATTCCCGGACGGCGTGCCCGCGGGTGCGTGAGTCAACACCTGGCAGGACACGCGTCTATCGGCCAACGTCTTCGATCCGTACGTCCACTTCTGTGAGAGCATATTGCGAATTTCTGCAGGTGGCCTGTCCGAGCGAACGGATCAGAATCGACGGAATGGTGTTGCTGATCGACCAGTCCGGCTTTCGGAGAGCCTACCATTGAGAGGAATGGGATTTGCCTTTTCGATCGGTAGCGGGGGTGCTGGAGGATCGCGCCTGCGCAAGACCCTGCTCAAACACTTCGGTCTTCCGACGGGCGAAATCGCGACGGCGGGCCGCCAGTTTCCCATCACCGCCCGGGTGGACATCCAGTCGGCTCTTGAGGACTTGATGCGAAGCCGTCCGCGCACCAGACTTCTCGGAATCCTCTCGCCCAATCCTCACGAGGCCCCGGCGCTGGCCCACACGCTTGGAGGAGGACACTTCCCGATTGATGCCGGGCCGCTTCAACACGACGAGATCGACGTAGGCGAGCCGGTTCCGGTCCGCTGCCTCAAGAACGGGCTCTGGTTGTCGCGCGAAAAGGGTCTGCCCTTCGCGATCATGATGGCGCCGGGCGGCCGCTTCGGCCTAAGGAGCGGCGTCCAGGTAGAAATCGCGGTTCCGGCCGGAGAGCGCGGCGCACAGTTCTCGCAGGATCTGTTTCGTGATCCGGAACTTCAGGTTGCCAGGGGCCGAACGTACCGCGGGCGCATCATCTCCCTCGAAGGACACATCGATCCGATGGGCGGCGGCAGCATGGTCAAGGTGCATCGCCTCGCTAACGTCCGCCGCGAGGATGTCATCCTGCCGCGCAAAACTCTGGAAATACTCGACCGCAATGTGGCAGGATTCATGGCGGCGCGGGAACAGCTCAAATCCCTGCAATTCCAGGCCCGCAAGGGCCTCTTTGTTCTACCGCCCGCCCGGTACGGGCAAGACACACACGATTCACTATCTGGCTTCGCAACTCCCGGGTCACACGACCTTGCTGGTGACAGCAGAGCAGGTCGGGTTGCTCGGCGAATATTTCCGACTGGCGCGTTTTCTGCAGCCGTCCATGATGGTCATCGAAGATGTCGATCTCATCGCACGCGAGCGCACGCACATGCGGGGTCCCGGCGAAGAAGCTCTTCTAACAAGTTGCTGAACGAGATGGATGGTTTGCGGGAGGACGCCGAGGTGCTGTTCATCCTGACCACCAATCGCCCCGACCAGATCGAACCGGCGCTCGCATCGCGGCCGGGCCGTATTGACCAGGCGATTGAGTTTCCACTGCCTGACGAAGAAGGCCGATCCAGGCTGACGAAGCTGTACGCCCGTGGACTGAAGATTTCCGAAGAACTCATGGAACCGATTGTCAGCCGTACGAGGGGCGTCAGCGCGGCATTCATCAAAGAACTGATGCGGCGGTGCGCCCAGTTCCAGCTCGAATTGTCAAAAGGGACTGTTCTCACTCAGGCTGCTGTGGACGCGGCACTGGAAGAAATGCTGTTCACAGGTGGAGCCCTGAATCGGCGCCTGCTCGGGGGCGAGGGCGTGGAGCAGCCCGTCGGCGGATCTGTCTTTTTTATCAATCGTGGCACGGAATAGCGAGCGCTACGAAATGACGAACTCAGCCTTGCTGAATGCTCCGGCGCGCATCGAGTGCGTCACTTCGACCGACGCAGGGATATCCTGCACCGACGAGAAAGCATATCAGGTGCTCAATCAAAAGTTCGTGTACGATGTTCGAGCTAAGGCCCCCGGTGAGTCATTTCGCGTGTCAGACATTTCCGATGATGCGGGTCTTCAGCTCGGTCTTTCTTTTGTTCGGTCGTCGGGCGGCGAAAATGTTCGATGGGCGATCAGGTGCGGTGGCGCCGCCGGGCTGATGGTGGTGACCGCCGAGCGTCAATCAGATGCGCTGAAGGCCGGGACTTTGGTGGATGCGGAGCTGTCAGACGAAAAGTACAAGAGCGCGGATGTCGTTTGGCGGTGAAGGGCGGTCCGGTCCGGGAGATTATAGCCGCGCAGCAGGTCTCGTTTGTGATGAAGGACGGGGTGGTTTACAAGTCTGAGCATCTGCGGACGGGGGCATGTGGTGTTCGGCCCACTCCCCGGTGATCAACCGTGAGCCGCGATTAAACGTGAAATAGTCATAAGCCCATTGAAAAGCGATCAGCACCCTGCTCTGAAACTCCACGATATACAGAAGGTGGACAAAAAGCCACGTCAGCCAGGCGAAATGTCCGGAGAACTGGAACCCGGCGATATTTGCTACTGCGCGGTTGCGGCCGATGGTGGCAAGGCTACCTTTATCCCAGTAATGGAACGGCGCCACCCTTTCGTTCCGTAGCCGCTTTGTAATCAGGCCAGCTACATAGCGGCCCATCTGCATGGCGGTAGGCGCAACACCTGGCACCTGTTTACCATCCTGTTCGAAGTGCGCCAGATCTCCGATAATGAGGATCTCAGGATGGCTGTCGATGGAGAGATCCGGGTTCACGTTCACGCGTCCCGCCCGGTCCAGCGTAGCGCCAGTCCGGTCGGCAAGAAGTTTGCCGAGCGGCGATGCCTGCACACCAGCGGCCCACAGCACGGTCGTGGCTGGGATGCTCGTCTCGCTCGTTCCGGTCTTGACGGTCACGCCGCATTCATCGATGTTCGTCACCAGGGCTCCCGCACGGGTCTGCACCCCTAGTGAGATCAGCGATTTCTCCGCCGCTGCTGAGAGCCTGGGCGGGTACGATGGCAGCACACGGTCTGTTCCTTCGACAAGGAAGATGTTGGCTTCGGCCGGATTGATCCTGCGAAAATCGTGCCGAAGGGTGTCGCGGGAAATCTCTCCCAGAGCACCGGCCAGTTCAACGCCTGTTGGTCCCCCGCCCACAACGACAAAGGTCAGCAGGGCCCTCCGCACCTCGGGATCTGTCTCACGCTCCGCGCGCTCGAATGCCAGAAGAACACGTGTACGAATTTCGGCTGCGTCTTCCACCGTCTTCAGACCCGGCGCAAATTGTGCCCATTCCGGATGCCCAAAGTAGTGATGCGTTGAACCGGTCGCCAAAATCAGCGTGTCATATGCCAGATGCGAGCCATCTTTCAGGTGAACCTCACGAGTGGCGGGGTGGATGTCGACCACTTCAGCCAACAACACACTGGCATTTTTTTGCCGGTTCAGAACGTAGCGCAATGGTGCTGCAATCTCGCCGGCAGAAAGGGCGCCCGTCGCTACCTGGTAGAGAAGCGGCTGGAACAGATGGAAGTTGCGACGGTCGACCAACGTAATTTCCACATCGGCCCGTTTCAGAGCCTGCGTCGCGTAGAGGCCACCAAAACCACCGCCTACAATTACGACCTGATGACGCATATAGCTACGCTTATGATGCTGCAGGCCCACGGTACGCCGCAGGAACCTTAAGTGGTTGCCGCCTTTAATGCTTTCAACAGAGGCTCGCTTCCGTGCGGGTCCGGCGTCTTCATTCGGGCATAGAATGCGGCGATATTTGCCCGCAATTCGGAGCTTACTCCGACAAACTTCTTCTTCGCCAGTTTGGCCAGTAGCTTGTCGTACGTTTTGTCGGTTAGCTGGTACTCACCCGCCGCCACGAGTTTCCCGGTGTCGAGGTCGCGATTCGATATTCGGAGTTCACCTGTCTTCGCATCCGCAATCGACTGACGATCGCGGTTTACGGCGGCGACGAAGCTATCCTCAAACATCTTCTCCGTCTGCGGGGTCGGCACCTTAAAGGCAAGTGCCCGGAGCGGGCCGATCTTCGGGAGAATTCTCGAAAAAATGAGGATGGTACGTATGAAAAAGCCGGGTGACTGATGACTTGCTCCCCACTCCTTACGGTAACTGGAGCGGTTGATGTGATACAGAAATTGCTTCCTGGATACAGTGGGCTGATCTTTCGCAATTTCGGCGCTTTTGAGCGCCCATGCGGCCCGGGTCAGGTTTGGTATGACCGTACTTACGCTGAACCTGTAGGTCCCCAGGGCGAGATCGAGAGTTTTGAACAGATCTTTCAGTTTCAGACTGTACGTGTCCTGGAAAGCGCGATCCAGCACGTCTTTTGAGACCTGGAATCCGATGAAGTCGTGATAGTCCTTACTGGCGTAATGCCCGCGGGCAACCTGTAGAACGTCGAATCCAAACTCCGTTCTGAGGTGCTCAGTCGGAGCGTCCGCATAAGTCACTTCGTTTCCGAACTTCGCGCGTAATTTCGGAAAGAGTATGGGTACGGCACGGTTGACGGCGATGGCATGTCCATCCACGTCTGCCCCAAAATGTGCGACCGCGCCAAGCGCAAACGCGTACTCATCTACGGTCGTTGATTCATCGAGCAGAGCCTGCACGAAGTCGGCACTTCTGACATAGTGCACCAGATCGCTGAAGAAATGATTGCCGAATGGGTAATAGCCCAAGTCCTGAATGATGCAGCCGCCGTAAGCGTAGGAGTGCGCTTCCACCAGCTGTTCCGGCGTGGTGCCAGGAAATTTCTTCATTAACGCGGGTTGAAGGGCGTCCAG
>JAUZEU010000167.1 GCA_030838885.1 Bryobacterales bacterium
GGGATCAGGATGACGCCGCACGAAGCGGCAAACGCCGGCGATCCCTGGATCGATCAGAGCATCGACATGCTCGTACACGTGAAGATGAAAGCGACTTTCGCTTCCATGGATTACTTCGCGTTCCGCCTTTCCCAACTCATGGATCGGCCGGTGATCGACCTTACGAACCTGAAGGGCGGCTACGATTTCAGACTCGAGTACACGCGCGACTTGCCGCTCGGAGTCCCGGAAAACGCTCACCTGAACGGAGTTCCGATCGACACTTCGGGTCCTACCGTATTCGCTGCCGCCAGGCAGCAACTGGGGCTCGAGATGAAAGCACAAAAAGGCTACGTGGACGTCATCGTCATTAAACATGCAGAGAAACCAACTGAGAACTAAGCGGCGGGCAGTTCACTCTTACAAAAATCATCAAGGCCAGCTGTCGAGTCTGGGGCTCCTGAACGGTGAAGATCGCAACCTACAACATCAACAATGTCAACAAACGGCTCGACAATCTCCTTGTCTGGCTCGCCCGAGCCGAGCCGGATGTCGTCTGCCTGCAGGAACTCAAAGCCGAGCAAGGCGCATTTCCCGCACATGCACTTCGAGCCGTTGGTTACGGAGCAGTTTGGCACGCTGAGCGTTCCTGGAACGGGGTAGCGATTCTGGCGCGCGGCCACGATCCGGTGCTGACCCGCTCGAGCCTGACTGGCAATTCTGAAGATAGCCAGGCACGTTACATTGAAGCTGCGGTAAATGGAGTCCTGATCGCTTCCATCTACGTGCCGAATGGCAATCCGCAGCCCGGTCCGAAGTTCAATTACAAGCTCGCCTGGTTCGAGCGTCTAATTACCCATGCGGCCGGGTTCATAACAGCCGGCGTGCCGGTTGTGCTCGCCGGCGATTACAACGTCGTGCCCACAGCGAAGGACATCTACCAAACCCGGTCCTTAGACAACAACGCTTTAATTCAACCGGAAAGCCGCCAGGCTTTTGCGCGACTGGTCGCTCAAGGCTGGACCGATGCGCTGCGGAGATTGTATCCGGAAGGGCCGCTCTGGACATTCTGGGATTACAAGCGTGACCGGTGGCTGTGGGACAAAGGCATGCGGCTCGATCACATCCTGCTCTCGCCGGATATGTCGGAGCGGCTCATAGAGGGCGGTATAGACCGATGGGTCCGTGGCGAAGAAAATGCCAGCGATCATGCTCCGGCGTGGGTAACGCTTGATCTTTGACGCCCTCAGGATGCGCCCATTCTTCTAAATGGCGCAACAGTTCGGCCCGCGTTGTATGCATCAGCCTCTCGGGCCGGGCTCCCGCAGACCAGTCAATTTTGTTGTGGTGATAACCCGAAGGATTCGCTCGTTTGTGAGGATCCAGATTCCTTTGTAAGATTCCATCGTCATCCCGCGATCCGGTTTGCGCCGTGGCCCCCCGAGTTGATGGCGCCGAAGCCATCGCGCGTCGCTCCTTTGCACCGTGTCGACTCCAGGAGTCTCGATGAGGGAACTTTAGTCGAATGGAAGCTTCTGCTGTGCTGCGGGCTGCGGAGGTCTGTCCTCAAACTCCCTGCGCTGGTTGCGAAGCATTGCGGCCACAAGTTCCCACGTGGGCCCCGGTGTGTCACGCCAGGGAGCGGGAACCGTGATCATGCTGTACTCTCCGCTGGCGGGATCGAAAGCGAAGAATCCTGCCTGTCGTTTGATCAGCACTTTCCATTCCTCAAACGTCGTATTCCCGACTTCGATGAGGCCGCACTCCGGAGGCACTTCAGCGATTGAGAGCATTCCTCCGGGAACGACGAAGTAGAACTCGTTCGAGTAGCGCATTCCGATGCGCCGCTTCAGCGGCTGCTTGAGCTCACAGAGGTAGTCTGCCCGCGATGTCTTCACCTCATAGCAAATCCGTTTCATTGCCAAATGTGGCATACAGTTGAGCGCAAAAGCGTCGAGTCGTTGTGCGCTGCTGTTGCGGCGGCCAGTACCCACGCGCAGTTCGCGAAGGAACAGCCACTGCGCCTTGCTCGCATGAAATGAACGTTCCAGAATATCCAGCAAACGCCGGGCGCTGGTGGCGGCCGGGATTGTTGGCGCGGGGAATGCTCCGGGAGCCTCCATCTCTGCTTTTTTATTCTCTCTCGCTCCGGTTCAGCGTGATATTTGCTATCCGAAACTCCTGTGGTACGTCAACAGGACGGGAGGCGACGTGAAAGAACCGAAGCTGGACTTGTTACAGGGAACCCTGGATGTGATGGTGCTGCAGACCCTTTCGACACTGGGGTCGCTGCACGGTTATGGGATTGCGCGGCGGATCGAGCAGGTGAGCGGCGACCAGATCCTTTTGAACCAGGGGACCATCTACGCGGCGTTGGTGCGGCTGCAGCAGCGGGGATGGATATCGGCGGAGTGGGGCACGTCGGATAACAATCGCAAAGCCAAGTACTACTCGATCACGAGGCAGGGGCGGAAACAGCTGGCGGCGGATATGGCGTACTGGCAGCGGCTGGCCGAGGTGATGGGGCGAGTGATGGCTATGTCGGCCGCTGGAGCAGAGCGATGAGGCCCACGATACGGGAGTCGCTGCAAAGGCTGGGCTCGTTCTTTCGGAAACGCGAGATGGACAGCGATCTGGATGCGGAACTGGCCGCGCATCTGGATCTGGCGACTGACGAATTTATTCAGAAAG
>JAUZEU010000170.1 GCA_030838885.1 Bryobacterales bacterium
GGCTTTTACGGGAATTGGTTTGGCACGTCTGTTCTGGCTCGGAAGGCGGGTTGTCTGCAGGAGGATTTGGGTGCTCTGGAACAGGCCCGCCTGCAATCCGCTTCTCAGTTGAGAATTGTGGCCGAAAGGATTTCCGCGCTGCAGCACACCCTGTCTGAGAATTCATGGGACTGGCTGGAGCAACCTTTTGCGTTGCGCCAGTACGGCGCGCTGAACCAGCTTGACGCGCCGGAACTGAAGCCGGTCTTCGACCAGGACTTCAAGGATCAGCGGGAAGCCGAGGGACGCGAGGCACAGCAGAACCTGCGCGCCACGTTAACTGCGGCGCACACACCCTTGACCGGACCTCTTCTCGAAACGATGTCCGGGGGTAAGTTGCGGCTTTCAGGCGCCGTACATACGGTAGGAACCAACATTGAGTACCTTGCAGGGCTGGATTTCATGGCAGTGAGCAACATGCAGCCATCGGTCGCCCCGCAAACTTCGGTTCTCTGGAATCCGGACCTGTTGAACGAAGCGCTTCGCCTGAATGAGTCCTGGGAAAAGTACCAGCATGATGTATTGCCGACGATCCCGGCAGGGGTAAGACCGCCAATCAAGGCCATCGCGCAGCATAACCTGGTGGCTGGCATGACCGGCTTGGTAGCGAGAGCGCGCACGCCACTGGAAAACAATGCCGCCGTGAGCGATACGCTGCTGGTGGAACTGAAGAGTTTCAACCAGACTCTTGAGAAACGAAAGCAACTACAGGAGATCGGGCAGAACGTCGGACCGGCCGGTCTCCCCCTGGTAGCTTCACTGAGTCTGTACCGCCAGGCCATCCGGCTGCTGGGCGCTATCAACGCGCGGCTGTCATCGGGCGCTCTGTATTCGTTCAATGCTGGAATTCTGAAGAACTGGAACAGTGCGAAACCGCTGTCTCTGGCGCTCTATGAAGCGGAATCGCCGGACATACTGGCGGACGGAATTTCGGCTGATCATGAGCGCCTGAAGAAACTGGTGGAGTATGCTGACCCGCTGGTGCAATTGATCTCGGAAGGTGGTCTGCCGGTGGGCGACGCGCGCCAGACCGTGTACTGGAGTAAGCTCGGCAGCGACTTCAAGCTGTTCAGCGACAAAAAGCCGGGCAACCCCATCGCGGCGCTGGAGACGTTTCTGAGGCAGGATATCGACAAAATCGCCCCGGAAAACAGGTGTCAGGGAGGAAGCCCCGACCCACGCACCGGGGATCCGTTTGTGAATGAGCTGAACAGTCTGCGAACAGACGCGGTCCGCGCGTGTCTGGGCTTGGTACGCCAGCGGTATATAGCACTGGCAGATAACTTCCGGCAACATCTGGCAGGGCGCTTTCCGTTCTCGCCGGATGCGATGGCCTCCGCCGAAGCCGATCCAAAGGATGTTGCGGATTTTTTTGACTTGTTCGATCAAAACTCACCGGGCCTGACGGAATCCTTGGACCGGCTGGGCGCTGTGGACGTCAACTACAAGGTTCCGGCCCAGCAGGCAGTTAGTTTTCTCACGGCGCTTGGCCGTGTTCGGCCTCTCTTCGCGACGGCCGACAGGAACTCTTTGCCGGCACTCGACGTCACGGTACAGTTCCGGACGAACCAGACGCATGAAGCCGGGGGCAATCAGATCATCGACTGGGAACTGAGAGTCGGAGATCAAACGTACTCCTATCAGGCTCCGCCGCGGGCGCTGCGCTGGCACTATGGAGACCGTGTCACGCTCACATTGCGATACGCGAAAGACTCCCCGCGCATCCCTGTCGCGCGGGGAACCGAACATGACGCGCAGATTGGGGACCGCAAGGTGACCTACGACGTGAAAAGGAATTGGTCGCTGCTGGCGCTGCTGGTGAGCCACGCTGCACAGGCGACAGACTTTGAGAATCCGCTGGCACCGAGGGCGAACACGATCCGGCTCAGCTTTGGAAACGCGCCAGGGTCGCCCGGAGCCACATTGAGTGGCTTGACCGGGAGCGGCCTGCCGGAAACGGTTGTTTTCGTCAGCTTTGACCTGCAGGCACCCGCTGCGAAAGACGTGCCGGCGAAAGAAGGCGCGGGGCGTAATGCAGTGGCGGTTTCAGCCTTCCCCTCGCATGCTCCGGTGATTCCATGACATTCGGTGCACGCAGGAAACATCTGATCCAGGAAGGAGATTAGTGCCACAGATCTTCCACATCGATATTGAAAAGCTCCTCTCGCCGTTATCGGCGGAGCGCCCCGCAGGCGAGTCTCTGCGATATGAGGGTACTTACGACCGGATTCGCGATGCCCGCCGGGAGGACGATCCCAACCTGCCGCAAGGGGCGTGGAAGACAGAACTGCGGAAAGCACAGTGGAAGACTGTGGAGTCGATCTGCATAGAAGCGATCGGCGCGCATTCGAAGGACCTTCAAATCGCGGCCTGGCTTACAGAAGCGTGGTTGAACCTGTACAGCTTTGCGGGCGCAGCCAGGGGGCTGGAGTTGATGCGGGCTCTGTGCGAGAGCTTCTGGGATGACCTGCATCCGGCTATAGAGAACGGGGATCTGGAGTTCCGCATGGCTCCGTTGGCATGGCTGAACGAGAGAGTGGCCGTTTCTCTGAAGCTGCAGCCGATCACTCAACCGGATTCGCCGGGCGAGAGGGCATACTGCTGGGCGGATTGGGAAAACGCGAGCCTGCATGAGAACGCGATGCAGAGGGCCAGTGCGCCGAAGAAGCCGCAGGCGGACGTTATCACCACAGCGCTCTTTCAGCGCAGCGTCATGCTGACACCCACCCCGTATTTCCGCGCCGTGGCTCAGGACGTTCGGGAGATGCTTGAAAGCGCGGCGCGGCTGGAGGAGGTGGTGGATGCACAGGCACTCAAGGCTGCTCCGGGGCTGATGCGGCTCAAAGCCGTTGGCGAAGCCATTAGGGGATTCCTCGAGTCGATTCTGGCTCACAGAAAGGAACTTAGGGACGAGCCCGACGAAACCACCCAGTCCGCGGACAACGTCGATGAATTCAATGGCGACCATCAGGTAATGCCCATACCGGACGGATTACCTGTGCCAGGACGCATCCGGGACCGCGCGGACGCTTATTATCTCCTGGCAGAGGCGGCCGACTTTCTGGCCAGAACGGAGCCGCACAGCCCGACTCCGTACCTTGTGCGCCGCGCAATCGCCTGGGGGTCGATGAGCCTGGAGCAGCTTCTCCCGGAACTGATCCGGAACGGAGGTGAACTGACGGAAATATTCCGGCTCCTGCAGATACGCGCGTAGCGAATCGACGTACGCGGTACTGCGTTTTTTCTCAAAAAAAACTTTTTGATATTTAATTTGATTAGTAGTATAAACTGACCCGCCTTTCTAGTAAAATACATCAGGCCCTTGGCAGTAAGAAGGAGAGTAAAGTGCCCGAAAGTAACAGCATCCAACATAAACTCGACCGCGTCCGATCTCCACGAGTTCAAATTACGTACGATGTGGAAACCGGCGGCGCAATCGCAAAGAAAGAGCTACCACTGGTGGTGGGCATTCTGGCCGACCTCTCCGGTAACGTCAAAAAAGACGCAAATGGTAACGCCTTTTTGCCTCCGATGAAAGAGCGTAAGTTCGTTGAAATCGATCGGGATAACTTCAATGCCGTTTTAGAAAAGGCCGAGCCGCGTCTTCATTTGAGCGTGGCGGATACCTCTGATGCGACAGGCAAAAAGAAGATTGCCGTCGACCTGCTCTTTAAGAGCCTGGACAGCTTTACTCCTTTCGAAGTGGTTAGCAATGTAGCGGCCTTGAAGGCGCTTTATGATTCACGCAACCGGCTGGCGGATCTGGCCGCGAAGCTCGACGGCAATGAAGCGCTCGAGATCAAATTGAGGGATGCCGCGAAGAATGCCGCTGAACTGGGCAAATTCCCCGCCATTGAGGCAGGAGCTTAAACATGGGAACAACACCGATCACTCCGCCAACGCCGAATCCGTCTGCACCTGTGGTGCCGGTCACGGTCGCGGCGCCGTCCACGCCATTCCTTGACGAGATCATCGCAGGCGGAAAGATGGTCCGTTTCGATCCGGCCACGCCCCTGGCGCCTGAGTCGCCCCAGATGGTTCAGGGTCGCAACATGGTGAAGGAATTTGGGCTTCAGGTGATGAGTAATCCTGAGTTCGCCAAAGGAGTCACCGAGGGCGATATGATCGACGCCATCGAGAAGCGGATTGCGGAGATTGACGCATCAGTCAGTGCGCAACTGAACGCGATCATGCACGATCCCGAGTTTCAGGCGCTTGAAGCGTCATGGCGCGGCCTCAACTACCTGGTGATGAAATCGGAGACCGGGGAAGACCTGAAACTCCGGCTGCTCAACGTCACCAAAAAGGAATTGCTGACTGACGTCGAGAAGGCCACTGAATTCGACCAGAGCGTTCTCTTCAAGAAGATCTACGAAGAGGAATACGGCACTTTCGGCGGATTCCCTTACAGCTGCCTCGTGGGCGATTACTACTTCGACGGTGGACCGCAGGATCTTACCCTGTTGCAGGGTATTGCCGGGGTTGCTGCCGCTGCGCACGCTCCGTTCATTTCCGCCGCATCGCCTGGTCTGTTCGACTGGGAAGATTTCACAGACATGAACAACAGGCGCGATCTGGCCAAAGGTTTTGGCGCGACCGAACTGGCGCCATGGCGGAATTTCCGGGCCAGCGAAGATTCTCGCTATGTAGCGCTGGTGCTGCCGCGAATGCTGCTTCGCCTTCCTTACGATCCGGTGAATAAGCCGGTGGAACAATTCGGCTTCGAAGAGTTCCGTATTGTGCGAAAGACGGATGGCACTTTCGTCGAAGACGTAGACAGCAAGGACTCCTCGAAATACCTCTGGGGCAATGCCGCCTATGCGATGGCTGAGCGGATTACTAACGCATTTTCGCGCTATCACTGGTGCGCTGCTATTCGCGGCGTGGAAGGCGGCGGCAAAGTGGAAGGTCTTCCATTTCACACCTTCAAGACCGATGACGGCGACGTAGCGCTCAAATGTCCCACTGAAATCGCTATCACGGATCGTCGTGAGAAGGAACTCAACGACCTTGGCTTTATCGGCCTGTGCCATTGCAAAGGTGAGAACTTCGCAGCGTTTTTTGGCGGGCAGACAACCAACAAACCGTTGCAGTACCTGACAGACTCGGCAACGGCGAACGCCCGGATTTCCAGCGCGCTGCCCTATATTCTGGCCGCCTCCAGGTTCGCTCACTATCTGAAAGTGATTATGCGCGACAAAATCGGCAGCTTTATGACCAAGGAGAACGTCGCGACCTATCTGAACCAATGGATTTCGCAATGGGTTCTGCTGGACGACGACGCTCCGCAGTCCGTTAAAGCCCAGTTTCCGTTACGGGAAGGCCGGGTGGACGTGACCGACCAGCCCGGCAAGCCCGGGTGTTACAACTCCGTCGTCTTTCTCAAGCCGCATTTCCAGTTGGATGAACTGACGATCTCGATCAGACTGGTTGCCGAACTCCCGCCGCCGGCTAAATAGGCCAGGGCCATTGACGAAAGGTAGAAGAGCATGGACGTACTAATTCTCGATTGCAGCAGCGCCAGTATCTCCGGGGAGAGCCAGTTGACCGATTACGCGGGAATGATAGAGATTCTTTCATTCAGCCATGGCGTCGCCCAACAAATCACCGGCGATCAAAGTAATACCAAGCGGACCTCCGGTAAGCCCAATCACCAGGACTTCACTGTGACCAAATATCTTGACCTTGCCTCGCCGAAACTGATCGATTTCTGTAACCAGGCGAAACCTGTTCCCACGGTTAATGTCACCGTGGGCCAGAACGACAACGGCAAGGTCACAAAGATATTCACTTACGTTCTGACCAACGCGCTTATCTCATCGATCTCCATCGGTGGAGGCGGCGGAGGTAAACCGCAGGAAACAGTGACGTTTAATTACACCGGGATCAGCTGGACTTACAACCAGCAAAAGTCCGATGTAACCGATGCAGGTAACGCCGCCGCCAAATGGAATCTCGCAACAAACAAAGCGGAATAGAGCGACAACCCTCCCTCATACGGGGCGGGCGGGGACTTCTCTTCGAAAGGCTTTGCGGAGAGGGGTTCGGTTCGAATGCTTTACGGGAGGGGCCGGCAGAATCTGCGCCGGCTCAGCCCCTGTTCAGAGCGCATGAATTGGAGGCTCTGTCCGAGTCTGTAATGCGGGAGTTGCGGTGCCTGCTGAATACGCGGCTACCCTTCGCCGCGGGATTCAGCGATGAAAGCAGCCAAACGGTGGTTAACTATGGCTTGCCGGACTTTTCGCATCTGAATTCCGCAAGCCCGGCTGATCGCGAGATACTGGCACGGCTGATCGAACGAAAGATTACCGCTTTCGAGCCGCGGCTCAGGCAGGTGCGTATCTCCCTGGAGCCTCACCCGGTAGAGCGCGGCGCCGTCACCGGAAGTATGCGGGCTCTGCTGCAAACGGAGTCGATCAGTGAGCCGGTGGAATTTCTTCTGGCGCGGGGAAAATCCGGCGGCGTGTTGGTTGGAACTACTGTGGCAACCCAGGCATAAGACAATCGGATTATGCCAGCCGACGACGAGGTGCTTCGCTATTATTTCGATGAGCTGAACTACCTTCGCGCCATGGGTTCGGACTTTGCGCGCGCGCATGGCAGGGTGGCGGGAAGCCTGGACCTGTCGGCTGGCCAGTCCACCGACCCTCATGTGGAACGGCTGATCGAATCGTTTGCGTTTCTGACCGGCAGAATCCAGCGCAATCTGGATGCCGAATTCCCGCAGATCACGACTGCACTTCTGGGCATCCTCTACCCCCAGCTGGTACAACCGATTCCGTCGATGGCCATTGCCCGCTTCGATGTGGACCCTGTGCGGGTGAAGGTCCCTACAGGCTATGTGGTGGACAAACATACACCGCTGATCGCCCGCAGCGTGGATGGTTTACCTTGCAGGTTTCGCACCTGTTACCCGGTCCGGCTCTGGCCGCTTGAGATACAGGACGCAGTTCTTGAGCCGGCGCGAAATCACGATGTGGAGGAACGAGGCGTTACCAACGTGCTGCGGTTGCGCATCCGGTGCTCGGCGGGAAAAATGAGCGACCTCAAGCTCGACCGGCTCCGGTTCTTTTTGAACGGGCCTCCGGCCATTACGAGCGCAGTCTACGACTTGCTGGTTACAGCAGTAGCGTCGATTGAACTGCGTGCTTCCGTTGCGGAAGGCGACCCACAACCAGATCCGGTTCGTCTCGACCGCCGGTCGATACGGCAGGTCGGGTTCGGAACCGACGACGAGGTGCTTCCCAGCCCGCCGCAGTCGCACCCGGGGTACCGGCTGATCCAGGAGTATTTTCATTTTCCCGATAAATTTCGCTTTATTGATGTCAGGAATCTGGACCAGCGTCCGCAAGGGGAGGTTTTCGACATTCTGTTCCTGCTGACGCGGGCGCCGAGCCGCCTTTCCATCAACAAGGACACGTTTGTGCTCGGATGTACACCCATCATCAATCTGTTTCCGAAGACGAGCGAGCCGATTCGGGTGGACCACCGCTCACTTGAGTACCGGCTGGTCGGCGACATGCGGCGGGAACGCACCACCGAGATCCATTCGATCCTCTCTGTTTCCGCGGCTTCCGGCCCGGACGAAAAAAATACGCGTTACGAGCCCTTTTATTCATTCCGGCATTCGTGGGACGATACCGGGAACAGGGCTTTCTGGCTGGCACGCCGCGCTCCCGCGGGCAGGGAAGAGGTGCCTGGTACGGATCTCTGGTTATCCTTTCTGAATCTGGATTTCCAGCCTGCCACGCCGGCGGATGAAATCATTTACGCCCATACTCTTTGTACAAACCGGCGCCTTGCGCTGGAACTGAGAGAGAATGCGGAACTGCACATCGAGACTCCCGCCCCGACTTACTCGATCTCCTGTCTGGTTAGACCGACGCCGCCCGTGCTTCCAGCCTTGGGTGGTGCAACGGTATGGCGGCTCAT
>JAUZEU010000195.1 GCA_030838885.1 Bryobacterales bacterium
TAGCGGAGGTGCGCCGCGTAGGCCCGCCCGAACCCGACGGTAGCGACGTCTGGAACAGCTATCAAAATCTGCGGAAGCTGCTGGAAGCGGCCAGTTTGGACCAGCACCTGACACTTCTGAAAACCGCTCTCAGCAGCCCCGGATGACGTAATCCGATTACGGCGTTTCGCCCTGCGGCGGTGCGTTCGGATTGACTCTCTGGCCGGCGCGCGCGGGCGGCGTCCAGCCATCGTTGGATGGTCCGTTCTGGAAGAACTTCGCGTCCTTGCTCAGTACGTGGCCTTTCGCGTAAAGCGCAGCGTTTGCCTGGCCGAAGATCTTTCCGGCGCGCAACACGTCGTCGTGAACCTTCAGCATAAGTTGCTCGTACTTGTCGTCGCCCTGCTTGAAGCCGGAGAAGGAACTCAGATCGTTGTTCCCGATCAGCACGACATCCACACCTGGCACCGAAGCGATATCGAATGCGTTCGCCACGGCTGTGGGCGTTTCGATCATGATTGCGACCAGCATGTTGTCATTGATCGTCTGGCGGTAATTGCCAAATGCACCCCAGATGGATGCCGCCTGACCGGCGCCTGCGCTGCGTCGCCCGAATGGCGGATACTTCGCCCACTTAACGGCTTCCTTGGTTCTGTCTACGTCGTCAACAGTGGGGATTATGACGCCCAATGCTCCAATGTCGGTCGCATGCTGTATGTGCCACTCCTGAGCATCCGGGAGACGGACCATCGGCGTGGCGGGGGCCTTCGGACAGGCGGCGATCATCGCTTCCACATCCTTAAATTCCAGCGTGCTGTGCTGCATTTCAAACCAGGTGTAATCGTAGTGTTTGGCCGATTCGCAGTAGGCTGCGGGGTCGGCCTTCGATTGCGTGAAGCTGAACACCTGTTTGCCATCCAGTAGCTTCTGTTTGGTCGTGTTATAGAGCTTCGGTTTGGGTGGTTGGGCCGTGGCGAGGCCACACACCAGCGCCACCGCGAGAGTGGAACAACCGGCAATTACGGGGAGCTTCATGTCTTGCCTCTTTCGGGGGACTTTGGGGGCAAGTATATATCAGTCCTTCCGGACCTAAGAACGGATCATGCCGGCAATGGGGCACGTGCTGTCCGCGAAGCGTTCCACCGGTGCGCCAAAGGCGTCCAGCATGGTCATCCAGAGGTTCGCAAGGGGAGTGTCGGGTGTGTGCGAAAGATGCTGCCCCGTGTTGAGCCGCCCGCCTGCGGCCCCGGCCACAACCACAGGAAGATTGTGCGGGTCGTGCTTATTGCCGTCACGCATACCAGCGCCCAGAAGGATCATCGAGTTCGCCAGAACCGTGCTGTCGCCTTCTTTCATATCGCGCAGTTTGCCCAATAAATACGCGTATTGCTCTACGTGCCAGCGGTTGATCAACTGGTACTGGCGCATCTTCTCGGGGTCATTCTGGTGATGAGAAATGGAATGGTGCGCGCCCTTCACGCCATCCACGAAAGTGAAGTCTTCATTGCTCACCGCGTTGCCAAACATAAAGGTTGCGATGCGCGTGGAGTCCGTCTGGAAAGCGAGCGCAATCATGTCCATCATCAGGCGGACATGCTGCGCGTGTTTTTCCGGCATGGCATCCGGTTTAGCCGCCGCATCCAGCCGAGCCCTCGGCTTCCAGTTCATCTTCTTGCCGCTGCCTGCGCGCGCCACACGGGTTTCCAGATCGCGCACCACAGACATGTACTCATCGAGACGCTGCTGGTCCGCCGTGCCCAGTTGCTGACGTAACTGCCGCGCGTCACTCTGGACCTGGTCCAGCAACAGCACTTCGTCTTTGCCTGAACTCTTGCCCGGATTGCAGGCGCGGAAGAGCCGCTCGTAGACGTTTCTGGGATCGATTTCTTTGGCGACAGGTTGAGTGGGGCTGAGCCACGCGATGTGCGACCCATAGACTCGCGTGTAACCAACGTTGGTGTCCACACCCGTGGTGACGGGCGCCGTGCCCAGCTCAATGGACGGCAGCGGCGTGGCGGAACCCATCGCTTTCGCGGCGATCTGGTCCATCGAAATGCCGTGGCTGTTCACGTCGACGCCAAGTGTTTTACTAATGGTTGTGGAGGTGAGATAGCCGCCGGTCTTGACGTAGTGCCCGTCGCCGCCTTTCGCCGCAGCGTTCCAGAGATTTGTCAGGATGTTGAGGTCGCCTTTGTAATTGGCGAGGGGAGTCAGCGTAGGCGGAAGAGTGAAGTCGCGGCCTGTTTCCGCAGGGGTCCACATATCTTCGCGTACGCCGTTCGGCATGTAAAGGATGGCCATGCGAACGGGCATTTTGGGCACGCGCGACGTGGTCGCCGCGGGCGACATGGCTTCCAGCCACGGCAGAGCCAAAGATGCGCCGGCGCCACGAAGAAGAGTCCTGCGCGAGAGTATCAAGCGGCGATGCGTCATGGTTTCTTACTCGTTATTGTAGCCGTCCGGGCGCGGGGCTGATATCGGAAAGGCATGCTCAAAACAATCCCTTTGATCAAAGTCTGGCTACTGTAGTCGTTCTGTGTGAGTTGCGTGACGATCTGGTCCACCGTGCAGGAGTCGTTCAGTGTGAGGCCCCGGCCAAGCGCGTAGCCCAGCATCTTCGAGGTCAGATTCCGAATAATAATATCTTTGCGGTCGAGCAGCGCCTTCTTCAGATCGTCTGTGCCAGCGATCTTCGTACCATCGGGCAACTGCCCGCTGGCGTCTATGGGCTTGCCTTCTTCTTCGGTTCTCCAGCGGCCCAGAACATCATAATTCTCGAGCGCAAAGCCCAGTGGATCGATACGGTTGTGGCAGGTGGCGCAGGTGGGGTCGGCGCGATGCTGCTCCAGCCGTTCGCGCAGCGTCAGCGCAGGAGAGCCGGCGTGGTTGTCCTTCAAAGTCGGAACGTTCGGGGGCGGTGGTGGTGGCGGTGTGCCCAGCATGTTTTCCAGGATCCATTTCCCGCGCAGCACCGGGCTGGTGCGCTGCGGATATGAGGAGACAGCCAGGATGGCGGCCATGTTCAGCACTCCGCCGCGATGGGTGCCTTCGGGCAAGTTGAGGACTTTCGGCTGTTGAGTGGCTTCCTTGATGGTGAATCCGTAAAACTTCGACAATTTGTTGGTGAGGATGGAAAACTTCGAATCGATCAGGTTGAGCAGCGACAGGTTTTTAGCCAGGATCTCCTGAAAGAAGAGCACCGGCTCGTAACGGATAGCGGCCTGGATTTCGGCATCGTAATACTCGGGGAACAACTTTTCGTCCGGCTTAATGTCGCGCCCCAGTTCGCGCGTTCCCAGCCACTGGCTGACAAATCTCTCGGTGAATTCACGGGATTTGCCGTCTTTCAACATACGTTCGATCTGCGCGGTCAGCGTCGCGGGGGCGTGCAGCTTTCCGGCCTCGGCGAGCTCGAAGAGTTCCTTATCCGGCATGCTTCCCCAGAGGAAGTACGACAGACGGCTGGCCATAGCGTAGTCGCTGGCAAGTACGGGGTCTGCAGCGGCATTTGGCTCCTCCCTGCGGAAGAGAAAGTCGGGAGAGATGAGGATGGCGTTCAGCGTGAGCAGAATGGAGCGGTCGAAACTATCTCCGCGCAGCAGGGCTTTACGGAACAGTGCCATGTAACGCTCCGTTTCGCCGGGACGCGCGGGGCGGCGAAATGCGCGGGGCACAAAGGCATCCAGAATCTTTGTTGCGGCCTGCTCCGGAGTAGTTCCGTTGCCGGGCTGCGCGATGAGAAATACCGCGCGCGATTTGGGATCTTTTGCGCCGTATTCGAGCGCTTCCTTCGCTGCTTCCAAATATTTCTCGGCGTGGATCGGCGAAATAAAGAGTGTCTCGGCGGCATTGTCGAATCCTTCACCGCCGGCGCCATCTGCAGGAAGGCCGTGCGAGGCATCCACCTGGATGTTCAGCAGGTCGCGAACGGTGGCAGAGTACTCATCGCGGTTCAGCCGCCGCATGGGCCATGCCCCGGGAGCGGGACCGGCAGCGCAGGCGCTGCGGCGCAGATTCGTTTCCAGCCATAAGACGAAAGCCTGCCGATCCTCAATAGTGGGTGCAGGCACACCTTTGGGGGGCATCTCACTGTTGCGGACGCGGCTGAGCAGATGGTTCCACTCGGTCTGCTTCGAAGTGAGCGAATCGGCAGCGGCTATGCTGGCCAGATTGAATCCGCCGGCTGACGCTTTGCCGCCATGACAGGTGTTGCAGTATTTGCCCAGCAATACCTGTGCTTTGTCTGCGGACCAGTCTGTAGCGGTCTCGGGACCTGCGGCGGCGCTGGCAAGGCTGGCCAGACAGAGGAGTGGGATGAGAGAGATGCGGCTGCGCAAAGATGACCTGCTGATGACCCCGATTATCCGGATACGCCACCACATTATCAAATCAGGCGGGCGGCGGGGCCCTAACTAATTGTCGGGGCAGAGAAATATCCGTCAGGTCCAGCCGCGAGCCCTGTAATACACGGTCTTCGCGGTTTCAAGTGAGAGAACGCAAAAGATATCCCAGCGGTTCATCAGCGAGTTGATACGTTTCCGGGCATCCGGATAAGGGAGCGCAGTCAGAGTCACGCCCGCCGTACGAAAGGCCCTCAGCGCACGCTGAGAATGATAGTCGCTGGTCAGCAGCACATTCCGGCCGAATTCACCCTTCAGCACGCGGGCTGTGAAGAGCGCATTTTCCCGCGTGGAATTCGCTGCATTCTCCACTGTGATTGCATCGCGGGGAACACCTTCCGCAGCCATGAAATCGCGCATCGATCCGGCAACATCTTTACCGGTCACGATGACCCGGTGAAAGTGACCGCCGCGCCACACGAGTACGGCGTAAAAACTGCGCCAATAGGAACTGATGCCGGGAACGCCCGGGGCGGTTTGGTCGGAGCCCAATACGATGAGCGTGTCGCCATCGTTTGGGCCCCAGGGTGACGAAAGCGCCGAGGTCCACCAGCCCAGCACCGGAGTGACCGTGATCAGTATGTGCAGAAGGCCCAGGAGCGCGGCAAAACGGTAGAGGGCTCTTCCGGCAACTCTCATCGGGGGGTGATCAGGCCACCCAATTTGTCGGTTTCGCCGGAGGCAACGCGGGGGAAGCGGGTCGAGTAGGCTTCCAGATACTTTAAGCCGGAACCCGTGTTGTAAATCACCAGTTGCTCGTCGGGCTTCAGAAAGCCCTCGCTGATGAGGCGCTCCGCAGCAGCGACGCAGGCCGCGCCTTCGGGGGCGGCAAAAAGACCTTCCTCTTCGGCGAGGCGAATACCAGCGTCGACCAGAGCCTCATCGGAGATGGCGATGGCCGTCCCATTGCTTTCGCGCACGGCCTGCAGGCTGAGCCGATCACCCAGGGGCTTCGGAACGCGCAGCCCGCTGGCCACGGTGTTGGCACCATCCCAGAACCGGCTCACTTCCGCGCCTTCAAGGAGAGCGCGCACGATCGGCTGGCAGCC
>JAUZEU010000198.1 GCA_030838885.1 Bryobacterales bacterium
TCCTTCAACGCCGACTCATTCACCTTGTCGCCTTCGTGGATGTCGATGGCGCGCCTGACATTCCCGTGGAGGCTGGAGTTGAATAGACCTGAAGGGTCCTTCAACGCAGCTCCCCTGGCAAATGTCATCTTGACGACGTTCTTATACGTCTCTCCCGTGCAGACAATGCCGCCGTGGGACCAGACGGGAGTCCCCATCCACTTCCACTCTTCGACGATCTCAGGGTCCGCCTCGTGTATGATTTCGCGCACTTTCGCGAGCATCTTCCCGCGCCAGTCCCCAAGTTCCCTGATCTTCTCGTCGATGAATGCAGAGGCAGATTCCACCGGGACGGGCCCTTTCATATACAGCTCCAAACTCTCGCACATATTCAGCTGCGCTCAGCATAACCTGCACCCTCCGCAAGTGGAAGGCTCTTCTGGTTCGATAGCAGTTCGGAAAGATGGTGGCAATCCGCGTGTCGAATGCATGCAAATTCGAGGTCAGCGTCAACGAGAGGATAGGTCGCACAGCCCGGCTTTTCGAACGTCTGCGAAGGCACGTCACGTAAAATCCCGCCTCACCGGCAACGCGGCGGCGGGCAACGCCGACAACGTCGCCTGCATGGCCGCGCTCCTGCAGCCGTGCGCAATGCCAGCACGAACAATGTGGTCATCCTCGACGGCTGGCGTACTCGAGCGTGAACAACAGCCCCACGCCGGCCTCTCGACTCAACGGGTTCAGCATCGCCAACGTCGCCTCCTGGCGCTATTAGGACGACCTAACCCGCCGACAGTGCGCGTCAGGCGCTCGCCGGCGTCGCCTGCAGGCGGCGCCAGAAGAAGTACGAGAGCACCCAGAGCACGCCGGTGCTCGCCGCCCAGCCCCACGCCTCCGGGCCATCGCCCACAGAGAGGTGGGCGATGAGCGCCGAGGCGAGATCGATAGCGAAGCCGGCGTAGGCCCACCCTTGAGCCGCGCCGGCACCGGCGCAAGCACCAGCACCACGCCGAGGAGCTTGGCCCACGAGAGCTCCACCCGGAAGTAGGCGGGGAAGCCGAGGTGGGTGAACGCCTCTGCCACCTGCGGCAGACGCAGTTCCGCGTAGGCGGTGAAGCTCATCTGAAGGCAGAAGAGCGCGGTGACGCTCCAATAGACGATGGTTTTGGCTTTGGGGATGGTCTTGGCTGCGACGAGGGCCGGCCTCTGCAAGGTCGATTCCATGGGGTTCTTCCTCTTACGCTTCAGCGCTTCGGGGCGTTGGGCGGCCAACCGGGGGTCTCAACGCCGAACTGCTTTGCGTACTCGGCGTTCAGCCGCTGCCAGCCGCCGAACTTCATTGCCTCACCACCAGCGATGCGGCCGATGGGAGTTCCGCTGAGAAGGCGATCCAGAACATCGAAACAAATGTGCCACCCGGCAGCACCCATTGAGATGAAGCGGCGATCGATGTTGGTCCACAGCGTCAGGCGCGTGCCGCCACCAAAGGCTTCGAGTTCCCACCGGATATCGTTGCCACCCCAGCCGTACTCAAGCACGTTGGGAGCGTTGGCTCGCGTCACTGTTGTTTCGGTAACGTGCGGCGCGGGCGCTCCCACCGTGGTGAGCTTCACCGTGGTTCCAACCGTACCCAGGCTCCCACCGGCGTCGAAGGGCGCCCACTCGCGCAGATGCGCCGGATCGGTAAGCGCCTGCCAGACTTTTTCCGGCGAGTGGCGCAGCTCTCGGACGAGGATGAGCGTCCACTTTTCTCCGTCCTTCCGCACTTCCGCGCCGCTGGCGGGACCCGGTGTGTACTGCTCGCGATCGGTCATCTATCTTCTCCTTGTCTTCCTTTTCGTTGGTGTTGATTGATCCATGTGATCGAGGTGGCGTTCGAGAGCATCTACGTGAGCGGACCAGAACCGACGGAACGGAGCCAGCCATGCATCCACCTCCTGAAGTGGTTCAGGTTTCAGCCGGTAGAGACGGCGCTGTGCGTCCACCGTGGATTCTACGAAACCGGCCTCTCGCAGCACTCGCAGGTGCTTTGACACGGTCGGCTGCGGCATACGAAGTTGACGCTCGATCTCTCCAACCGACTGTTGCGACGAGACCAGGAGGCTTAATATCGCGCGGCGGTTCGGCTCCGCAATGATTTCGAAGACAGATTCCACTCTCTTGATATACTCCACACGGTATATGCGTGTCAAGGTATATAAAGGCAATGTGGTAAAAACGGGACCGGAAGCGTAGCTGTTTCCGACCGAGCGGGAGACGCCGCTGAGGCGCGACAACGTTTGGTATCGCGACATGCTCCCCAAGCTGAAGCCGGCCGGGCTGGAATGGGCCACGTTTCGGGTACTCAGACGGACCAACGCAAGCCTCTCGCGCAAGGTAAAGATCGACGACTAGGTGGCGGCCGATCAGAGTGGCCACAGGCGGGGTGTCAGCCAGGAAGTGTATTCAATCAGTGGCGTGCAACAGAAGATCGACGCGGCGAAGCGCCTCGAATCCGAGGTGATTCAATAATGAACCCAGCGATTCAGGGGAGGGTGGATGGTCGCGAAATCGACCGTTCGGGCAGTTCCAGCAAGAAAACGGAGTAACGCTTGTTTTTGGATTCTTTCCAAGTTACTGAAAAGATGGAGCGGGAGACCGGGATCGAACCGGCGACGTTCAGCTTGGGAATTCCACGTTCCCTTGATTCCGCTGGACTTAGCGGTTCACTCCAATTCCTTGCAAGCTCGTAAGTGCATGCAGTTTCTATATCGATCAGCCCACGCAGCAATAAGGCGTCGTACTGTCGTACGGCGACAAGACCCTCTCAATTAGTTCAAACTTTCTGACCTTCAAATAAAAAACGCCCCGCTGGAACGGGGCGCCTTGAGGGTTGAACTTTGACAGATTTCAAACACGAGTGTACTTCGCGCGCCGCGACCGGGTCAACATCTTTCTCCTGCATCAACGATCTCCATACCAACCCATCAGAGCATCAGGATAAGCCTCGTGAACTGGCCTACACCAAGCAGCCGAACGCTTTGGTCGACTACTGGATGCCACGACTCGTTGGCTCTGAGTTTCTGGTAGTGATCTATCTTGCGCGCCTTACGTTCGGATTCCATCGGCGATGTGTGGAGGTGGGACGGCGATCGATAGCAAAGCGAACGGGACTGCACGTCGAAACAGTTCAGACTGCCGTCGTGTCCCTTGCAAGAAGACGTCTCATCAGTTGCCACCCAAGCGCCAGTGGAAGGACCATCTTTGAATTCAACGTTGACGTCTTGTGCAATGAGTGTACGGAAAATCCGAACACCGAGCCTGCCGAAAACATGGCCAACGGCTGTACGGAAAATCCGAACGCGGAGTGTACGGAAAACCCGAACGACATGGGACATTGCGGTTCGGAGTGTTCGGAAACTTCCGTGAAAACCGTTCGGAAAAGCCGAACACGAGAAAGAAATAGTGAAAAGAAACGATCGCCCGCGAGCCAAACTGCTACACGATCGCAATCGTTGGACTCCGCGCGGGAAGTCCATTCGAACGACCCAAAGGCAGACGCTGCTTTGTTTGCGTGCCAGGGCGATCGGGAAAGTGAATTCATAGGAACAGTCCTGGAGGAAAACGCTGTCAGGACACTCAAACCCGAAGTCATTCCGGAGCTTGTCAGCCTCGCCGCAAGCCACGGCATAAACGTCGCCGGGCTCGCAGCGTTCATTCGATGGAAATGCAAGTCCCGGCCTGTCGAACTCGCGGAGTTCTTTCGGAAAGCCATACCGGAAGACATGCCCGGATGGGCTCGACGCTTCGGGCGCTATTACCAAGCCACTCAAAGTTCACCAAAAGCTGAACCGCAGGAAGCCACAGGAGACGCGCTCATCAGCTGCGCTGAAACGCGCTGGGAAACCGGAGCGGCGGTACGCCCGGATGAGGCATGTCTCGTGCAGGTTGCCGAGGGGGAAGTGCAGTATTTCGCCGGGTCAATCGCGTGCGCTCAATGCCTTTCCACTCTGCGCGTTTCCCGTGAACAACTTGGGAAGGCGTCGGTATCCAAATGTGCCTTCTGTGACGACGCTAAGATTCGCAGCGGTCTACGGGAGCGGCTGACAGATGTTGCCGCGGCCCTAAATGCGGCGTCGCCGGCGCAGAAGTGTGAGTCCTGCGAGTGGGACCACGTCGCCGGTCGCAACACCGGACTGATTAAGTCTGACTGGATGACGGAGCGTTCCAGCGCTTCGTATTGCGAATGCCGTTGGGGCGAGCACGCGAGGTCACTCCACCCCAGCGGCCATATCGAACAAATTTCCAGGACGGAACGTGAGATTGCCCGCCGGGAACGGGAATGGAGTGCGGCGCCTAAGCAACCGCTGCTTCGATGCCTCGCTTCCCCGCCCCCAATTTTTTCTTCTCTCCCGCCAACGCCCGAACCCGGCGCCCGACCTCGATGTCCGGAATGTGGCATGGACCCGGGCAGGGGCTTCAGAGTAGCTGAGAGTCGAGGAGCACGGGTCATGATGCCGTGCATTTGCACGGAGCCGGAGCTTGCAGCCGAAATGCGCAAAGCGGCTGACCGATCTCAGAAGTCGAGATTACTCCGACAGGGTGAATCGATGCTTCCGATCAGCGCTGCTGTGCAAGCCGGGTCGGTAGTGCTGGCGAGGGCAGTAGCATGAATCGAACTCAAGCGCCGTTACCCTCGGCCGAACATCAGCGGCGCGGGCGCCCAAGCTTTGCTTTTAGACGTACACCCGGTTGTCCGTCGTTCAGCAGTTCCACACCAGCCTTCTCGAGGGCCTGCTGGACTTTCGTCAGCGTCGAGACGTGGCATCCGATCGCATCGATAAATGACTCCATGCGTCGGATTGTTGCAACGTTCACACGCGCCGATTTCGCGAGTTCCAACTGCTCGATCCCCGCGAGAGCTCGCGCTGCTCTGAGTTGTCTACCGCTTACCAGAAGGCTCAAAGGTGAAAATATCATACGCCTTTTCACAGTGCACAAGACAAATCTTGCATTTGAGAATTCCATTATGGTAAATAAAAAGCTAGTTTTCACACCGCTATTTCGAAAGGACACGCCGATAATGAAAATCACCAGTTCTCGAACGGTTCCGCTTAGGCGGATCTTCCTCCCCTGCTCGCTGGCCCTGCTCTTCGCCGTCCAGGTCTTTGCTCAGGTCGGCGGCGGGGGATCGCCCTTCGACTCCACTCTCAACGCACTGCTGTCATTCGCGCAGGGCACCTTCGCCAAGATCGCCGCGATTCTCGCGGTCATCTTCGGCGGCTGGCAGGTCCTCA
>JAUZEU010000244.1 GCA_030838885.1 Bryobacterales bacterium
TGCGCCAGGGGCCGGGCGGTATCCGCCACCTCCCCCACGGCGGACGAGACATCCACCTCTTCCCTCTGAAGTTCCGTCTTTCCCGCTTCGATTTTGCTCAGATCCAAAACGTCGTTGATCAGCCCCAGCAGGTGTTTCGCCGACGTATGGATCTTCTGCAGATCCGCGTTGATAGCTGCGGCCCCCAGCTCATCCACCTCCTCCTGCAGCATCTCGCTATAACCGATAATTGCGTTCAGCGGGGTGCGTAATTCGTGGCTCATACTCGCCAGGAAATGGCTCTTGGCGTGGCTGGCTGCCTCCGCTGCTTCTTTTGCGATCAGGAGGCCCTGCTCCGCGCGTTTGCGCTCGATACCGAGCGCGATATTGTTGGCGGTTGACGCCAGAGCCGTCAGTGTGTCCGGCTCCAGCGGATGCTGCGCGAACAATGCCATCACACCGACCAGCCGGCCGTCCACGATCAGCGGAAAACCGGCGAAGGCGCTTAAACCTTCGCGCTGCACCCAATCCTGATCGCTGAAATACGGATTGCCGCCAATTTCGTTGGTTGAATAAGGCTGCCTGTCCCTGGCAATCAGCCCGATTTTCAGGTGCCCTATCGGCACGCGCGCGTAAACGCCATTCAGGCCTGTGGAGAGACCGGCGCTGGCCCGCAGTTCGAGCATCTGCGCCACCTCATCCAGCGTCCAGACTCCAGCAAGAGTTGCGTCCAGATGTTTGATGATCGCCCCGACGCACATCCCCAGCATCTCGGCGAGCGAGTTCCCCTGTGTAAGGGCAATCCCGACATCCGCCACCATCGCTGATAGCTTTGCCTGTCGGCGAAGCTTCTCGTCAGCCTGCTTACGCTCGGTCGAGTCCCAGCAGACTCCCGTGATGCCAATCCGTTCGCCTTCCGTGCCAAACAGAATCCGCCCGCGGTCGGCGATCCAGCGAACCTCGCCATCCGGGCGAATCGTGCGGAACTCAATTTCGTAATTGACTCCGAACTCTCCGGCATGGCTGACTTTGTCAATCACCCAGTTGAGGTCATCGGGGTGGACGCGCTTCAGAAAGGCGCTAAATGTGCGACCAAAGGATCCGGGCTCAAGGCCGTAGATGATTTCCAGGGACTGGTCCCAGTCGACCGTGTTCGTGGAGGAGTTCCAGTGCCAGGTTCCCAACTGCGCGGCGCTTAGGGCGAGGCGAAGCCTCTGTTCGGGATCCATTGGTTTAGCCATCAACTCCGCACCATTCTTCCGGGTAGCTACCTCTCAGCGGCGTCCGGATCCTGATAGATGTGATGGTACTAAAGCACTCTGTTGCCTTCTCAGTGACCCGGACCACATTCCTGATGCCGGTGCCCGCCAGGTTGGAAATTCGATTGCAGCTTTTCAATTGAACTCGAGCAGTATGTCAGCTAAAAGAGAGGTGCCAAAAGCTATGCACAAGAACAGCCTGCTAATCATCTCGATGACGGTAGCGGGGCTATTTGCGGCCCCAAAAAACGAACCAGTGGAACGTATCGCGGAAGCCGCCCGTGTCTTCACTGAAATTCAGAGCGTACCTGACAAAGGAATGCCGGAAACTTTGTTGAAGAGGGCAAACGGGATTATTATCGTGCCAGGGCTGAAGCGCGCTGGTTTCGTAATAGGCGGGCAATATGGTAAAGGAGTCTTCGTCGCCCGGCTGCCCAATGGAGAGTGGTCAGCTCCGTCCACCGTTCGCATCGAAGGTGGAAGTTTCGGCCTGCAGATAGGTGCGGGAGAAACCGATCTGGTGATGCTGGCAATGAACGAGGACGCTGTAAAGCAACTGGAAAAGACAGGAGTGAAGATAGGCGGAGATGTGATGGCGGCAGCGGGGCCAATTGGCCGTCAATTGGAGGCTGCGACCACTCCTATTCCAGCTTCGGGGCTGCTCGCTTACTCTCGGGCCAGAGGCGTATTCGCCGGTGCGACCATCAATGGATCGACTCTGCGTTCCGATGATTCCGACAATGCCATAATCTACGGCCGCAAGGTAGATCAGTCGGATATCCTTTCCGGCAAAGTAAAGCCCACTCCTGCGGCAGAGCCTTTGCTTTCGGTGCTTCGGAAATATTCCCGGGAAAATCCGAGCGACGAGCCCCCACCTAAGAAGACGACCAAGTAAGCGATCTTGTTTGTCGGCAAATGTGGAGCGCGCTCCCCTGAGTGGGAGTGCGTCTCGATCCTTGTGCTTTGCGCAACCCTTACGAAGGGGAGGTGCGGTCTGCGGCGCACCCGATCCGCGAATGAATCGGCGACCAGAGGGACTCGCGCACTCCTGATCCGATCCGGGTTCACCAGTATCGGGCAGAATTTCTCTGAACCTCGATCGACGATTCGATCGTTGCCTACTCGCACCCAGACGGGGTTGCGGGTTTAGATCGACGGTTCGCGTTTACCGGACCGTTACCAATGCGAGTCCCTGCGGACTTACATGGATCGGATCAGCCAGGGCATGCCTCGATGCAGGCGCAAGCGTCGATGCCTTGATTAGCTCAGCAATCTGCGCGAGGCTCGGCGTAGTCGGCCTGCCCATCTGGTTCCAGGCCTGCAGCGCCGAACCATGCGCAGGATCCAGTATCTGGATCGTGTACCTTTTCGCCGTGCTGTTCACCGCCTTCAGGTGGAAAATTTTTTCCGCCACCTTCTCGTTCGGCTCGGCGTAGTTCCACAATGCCAAAACAATTGCGCCATCCCCCCGTTTTGTTATGAGCACGTCCGGAGAATCATTCGCAAGGCGCTCGTTGCCCAGTTGATGCAGCAGTTCGAAGGCACGAAACGCCGCCTTGGGAATTCCGCGCTCGGCCACAAGGCCATAGCCTCCATAGAACGGTGTTTTCACCACGCCCTGTTCTTCGAACACATCCGAAAATGCCCAGTATGACAACATGGACGTCAGCCCGTCGCAAGCGCGAATGTTATTCGCCAGCCACGGCCCCATGAACGCGCTGTCGGTTACCTCAGGGTCATTCAGATAGGTAGCGTTGTATTCGGTAATGAACACCGGCGTTTTCGGGGCTTGCGACTTTCTCACCTGTTCATGCACCTTCCGGATCGCGCGGGCGGCCATTTCCCGGCGGGTAATCGGAAGAGCCTCGCCAAAGACGTCCACCGGATTCTCGTTGCCATAGATATGAGTGGAGACGAAATCAAACGGAACTCCGGAGTGGGTGCAATATTCAATGAAATCTTCCACCCACGCAGCCTGTGCTGTCGATGGGCCCCCCACCTTCAGCCGTGGATTCACCTTTTTGATCGCGCTCGCAGTTAGCTTGTAGAAGGAAAAGTAAGTTGCTTTTTTCGGCTCGCCGTTCCAGAAGTCGATATTCGGTTCATTCCAGACTTCGAAGTACCAGTTCTCTATTTCCTCCGCGCCGTAGCGGTCGAGCAGATGTTGCGTGAATGCAGCTACCAGCTTCTCCCACTTCTGCGTATCGTTTGGCGGAGACGGGTATGGCTTATACCAGAACGGGTGCGGCGTCGGATTCGCGGCCAGTAACTTCGGCATGAAACTAATCTCTACAAACGGCCGGACGCCGTTAGCGAGTAACCCATCGTAGATCTGATCCACATAACTGAAATTGTAAGCAGGCTGCCCCTGCTTGTCCTGATCGTAAACTCCAACTTCGTCATTCAGTACGCCGTGAAAGCGGACATACCGGAATCCCGTGATTTTCCTGACCTGGCGCAGGTCCTCACGATAACTCTCGCGTAGGGAGAGGATAGCCCGCCCGGAGCCAAACATCTGTTCCCAGACGTGCGGAAAAGCGCTGCCCTCTGCTCCGGCGTCGAACACGATCGTCTGATCGTTGGCAGATTGTCCCCGAAGGCAGGTGCCGGGAATCTGCAAACCCATCACAGTCGTCATCAGGATGACCGGAATAGCGCTCTTGCAGCGCCTCCATTTGTCGGGTGACATGAAACTATGGTAGAACCTCCGGAAGGCGTACTTTTCCGGCTTTAGAAACTCTTCATGCCCCCTGGAGGCAGGAACAGTGAGCTTTAGTGCCGTCGTATGATGGACCGCTGGTCGAACATCTTCTATAATTTCCGGCTATAGTGCCGAGATTGTTCATAGCGATCAAAGTCCCCGCGATCATAAGAAAGACATTCACCTCGGG
>JAUZEU010000286.1 GCA_030838885.1 Bryobacterales bacterium
CGGCGAAACATAACTGAACATCGCGCTCTGCTGTGTGTCTTGTCCTCGCATCGTCTTATGACATTGAGACGCGATTCTGTTATATCCGGTAACGCTCCGCCAGTTACTTTTTCATCATCCTGCTAAGACAGCTTTACGCAGATATTCGAGCGTGGTTCCGCCATTCGCCAGCGCGCGGATTGTAAAAGGCTCTGCAGCTTTGGTCACTCCATCCAAGTATCACTGAGGAGAGTCGGCATCACGTCAACTATTGCACCGTGATCACCACCCACTTTGAGTTTGGGCGCCCCCGATGGTCGTGCTGACAGGCAATTCGCCGCTCCCCAGCCCGGCAGGGATTCGGATATTGATGTGACACAGCCCGGCTGAACTCAGTCGACAGAACAAGGAGTCAACAGCGGCCGCCGGCGAATCGATGCCTCTGATGATCAGATGAGCGCTGTCTACTGTAGCCAAAGCACCCGAGAAGGCGTGAGCCGCCTGGACAGCGGGGAAAGTTGGCCCGGATCCCCAACGCCCAAAAGCTTGAGACAGAAGTTTGAGCCAGTCTGTGCAAAGGTTTTGATGACGCGCGGAAGTGGCGAGATTGGCAGACGCACAGCCTTGAGGTGGCTGCGCGCGCAAGGGTATATGGGTTCGTATCGCGATATTCCGGCGTATGTGATATGACCAGCCCGTCCACTCTTCCGTCATAGAATGGGACGAAATGCGATTGAACAAATTCAGCATGTTTTGGATCCTTGTTGCGGGCGCAGCAGTCGCGGTGCCAATGGCAGCAGCGACGATCGCGGGAACCACGCATCCAGTTTCGGTGGTGCATGTGCCTCAGGGCGGCGAACCCATAGCTGCTCAAGTCGCGCCGGACGGCGCCATTCATCTCCTCTACAATTTGGGCGATATTCCGTATTATGTGAAGTCTTCCGACGGCGGCGCCACGTTCCCGACTCCACTGCCCGTAGTGAATCAGGAGGCGCGCAAGGAGGGGCTCCAGTTCGATGCCTGGAGCGTTGCCGTGGGGAAAGCCGGGGCCATTTATGTCGCGATGTCCACCAATAACTGGCAGGTGAAGCTGCCAAATGTGCCGGTGGGACTTGTCTACGCGACTTTGTCACCGGGCGCCAAAGCCTTCACTCCGGTGCGTAGCCTCAATGAGAAGCCGAGCGAAGGATTTTCCGTGGCTGCTGACGGCCAGGGTCGGATGGCCGCCACATGGCTCTCGAATAAGCTCTATGCGAACTTCTCCACCGATAACGGCCGCACATTTACTCCAAACGCGGAGCTGAACACCGGCTATGATCCATGCAACTGCTGCACGACGCGCTCGGTGTATGGCGCCAATGGTGATCTGGCAGTGCTGTATCGGGAGAAAAGCAACGACGACCGAGACATGTATCTGGTGATTCAGGACAAGACCGGCCACCTGACGCGCACGCGCATCAGTTCCACCCCCTGGCACGTGAACGCGTGCCCGATGACGTATTACTCGCTGACCAGCACAAAGGATGGGTACGTTGCCGCGTGGCCGACCAAGGGCGACATTTACTTCGCACGAATCAACCGCAAGGGCGCTGTTCTGCCTCCTGGTGAGGTGAAGACTCCTGGCCGTTCCGGTATGCGCACCGGTCTGGTAGCGCTTACCGGCACGGATGGCAGCACGCTGATTGCGTGGAAGCGGGATGGTGAACTCAGTTGGCAACTGTACAATGCGCAGGGCGTTGCGCAGGGTGCAGTGGAGTCGGTTCCGAGTGCGGGAAAGGGTGCTGCCGGAGTTACCGACCAGCACGGCAACTTTATTCTGTTCGAGTAACGGAAATTCCGCACGAGCACGCCACCGGGTGTTGTCGCCGAGAGCGACTCCCGTAGTGCTCGCCAAAGACCTCTTTGACCAGCGGCGTGATTCCCCGCCAGACAGGATTTTCCGGGCGCCATCAAAAGTCATCTGCATGGCCGGGTGGTTGCATCCGATACGCCTATGGAGTATCGAAGCCGTCTGAAAGCTGAGCCTCGCCCTGTTTGGCGTGGTTCCCGGTTGAGAAGCGGGCGGCAGGTATGGATCGATAGAAGAGAGAAGCCGAGAGGCGCGGAATCTCTTTCCAGAGGGATGCCGGGGCTTGAGTACTGCGATAGATGCAGACGTTCGATGTGCGGACCTTTCCTGACGGCGGGCGAGACGCGGCCGGGTGTCCGCGTGTCCCAAAGCCAACCCCAACACCACTCCGAACAGTCGCTGCTTGCGCGTGGGCTTGACGCGGCCGGGTGTCCGTGTGTCCCACTCCTGGTCAAGCCTTTAAGATGCGGTAGCCGTAGGATCACTTTGAATGTGCCACCGCCTGAAAGAAGAGGACGAGGCAATCAGCGGGATCTTACTTTCGGAATACCCGTCCCCGTAAGTGTGCTGCAACTGAGCTTTGTCTCTTGACTTTCTGAACTAACGGCCGTAAGTTTCGAGTCATGTAACCTGACGTTACAGTCGGGAATGTGTCAAATGGGGGCTTTCAATGGGACTGCATTATCGACTTTCATTGCCCGCGCCTTTACGATGCGCGGCACTCTTCATCATCTTCGCTCTCAGCGGACGTCTTTCTGCTCAGGAAGTGACAGCCACCATCACCGGTCTGGTCACTGATCCTTCCGGCAGCGCGGTTTCAGGAGCAAAAATCACCGCTAAGGACGTGGATCGCGGCACAACCTGGTCAGCAACAACCGGAAGCGACGGATTCTACACGGTACAGCGCGTGCCGATCGGTCGCTACGAGGTCCGCGTCGAGCATCCGGGTTTTCAAGCCATGGTGCAGCCGGACGTGGTGTTGCAACTCAACCAGAATCTCCGGGTCGATTTCGCACTGAAGGTTGGCAATGTCTCGGAAACGATTGAGGTAAGTACCACGCCACCAGCGCTTCAAACGCAATCGACTCAGCTCAGCACCGTTATTGACGAGCGCACGAATACCCAACTTCCTTTGGCCACTCGCAATTACGTGCAGTTGACGTTGCTCGCCCCGGGAAGCGTGCACCCCAATCCCCAGAATTTCCAAAATGGCCAAACCACGGGAAATGGCGCGAGGCCCTATATCAATGGCAATCGGGAGCAGGCGAATAACTTCATACTCGACGGCGTTGACAATAACCAGGTGTCCGACAATCTCGTTGGATACGCGCCAAGCCCGGACGCGATTCAGGAGTTCAACCTGATCTCGCAAAACGCATCGGCCGAATTTGGAAATTTCATGGGCGGCATTGTCAGCACGTCGATCAAGTCGGGTAGCAATGCGTTTCATGGCAACGTGTTTGAGTTCTTTCGCAATGACAAGCTGAATGCCAATCGATGGGACTACAACTTTCTTGGTACGAAGCGGCCGCTGCTCCGCTGGAACAACTTCGGGGGCACCCTCGGCGGTCCGGTAATACGGGACAAGTTGTTCTTCTTTGTGGACTACCAGGGGCAGCGTTTCGATACTCCGGCAAGCGCCGCCGGATTCACCGTGCTGACAAACCTGGAGCGACAGGGAAACTTGTCGGAGTTACTCACCAGCGGAATCCAGATCAGGGATCCAAAAACCGGCGCTTTGTATCCCAATAATGTAATCCCTGCCTCCCAGTTAAACCCGGTATCCCTGAAGATTGCGACTTCCCAGTATTACCCCGCTCCCATCAACAGCAATCTGGTCAACAATCAAATACAGAATACTCAGACGCAAACCAATGGGGATCAGGGCGACGCCAGGGTGGATTGGTCCATCTCGGAGAAGGACCGATTGTTCGGGCGCTATTCGCAGAGTTCCCTTTCCATCCCACAAACCAACAGCCAACCGCTTTCCTACAATGCGTTTGCGAACTATCCGACGCATAACGGCGTACTCGACTGGACCCGCACTGTTCGGCCTAACCTTGTGAACGACGCGCGCGTCGGCGTGAACTATGTCTTCATCAATAACGGCGCAGCCGGGAGTGGGTTGCCGAACCTGAACGAAACCTTCGGCATTCCGGGAGTTCCCTCGGACATCCTGACCGGAATGTCTTTCTCAACGAACAGCTTTCTGTCCAACTTCGGTAACAGCAACGTTTACCAGTTGTTTGCCAACACAGTAATCCAGTATCAGGATACGGCTATCCTCACGCGTGGCAATCACACCATGCGCTTCGGCTTCCAGGGATGGCGGCAGCGCATCAATACCTTCTATTCCGGGAACAACGGCCTGGCGGGAACGTTCACGTTCAACGGCCAATACAGCGGGCGCGGTGAAAGCGATTTCATGCTCGGTCTGCCATCGAGCATCGGAACCGGTACGTCCGGCGGCACATGGGGACAACGCGGAAACATTTTCGCCGGCTATTTTCAGGATGACTTGCATGTCACCAGCAACCTGACGGTAAATGCAGGCTTCCGCTATGAGATTCATACGCCCTGGGTAGAAGTTCGCAATCGGCAAACCAACTTCGGACTCATTTCCGGTGCAGTCCTGCAGCCTGGACAGAACGGAGTTCCCGATGCGCTCTACAACACCTACAACGGAATCGGCAACTGGCAGCCACGCCTTGGGGTGGCCTGGGTTCCGGGCGGAGGCAAGCTGGTGATTCGTGCCGCCTATACGCTCTCCACTTATCTGGAAGGCACTGGCACCAACCTGCGTTTAACCATAACCCCGCCCTTCTCTTCCGAGCACAGTGCGGACTACAGTAACCTGAGTTACCCTGCAACGACACTCGACCAGGGATATACGCCTATCAGCAGTGCGAGCATTTGCACGCAGGCTGGACTCCTGGTGGGTTCACCGGCTTGCTTCAACGGCGTCACCCTCCGCGTCTGGGATCCGAACGTGCAACCTGCTTTGGCCAACCAGTGGAATTTGACGGTACAGAAACAATTCGGCGACTCTACTACGATTCAGGCTGGCTACGTGGGCCAAAGGTCCGCGCATTTGATGGTTGCCACGCCGTACCTGCAGAAACAATTGTTGCCGAACGGCACTGTCGCAAATAGTCCCTATCTGTCGGGCAATCCGGTTGTACAAAACCAAATCGGCCAGATTTCGGGGACGGCCTCCAACGGGAATCAAAGCTACAACGCGCTACAAATAGTCGTTCAGAGGCGCCTGGCGGAGGGGCTCTCCTTCCAGGCAAACTATACATGGTCGAAGTGCCTCTCGGATTCGATCGGATACTACGGCGCGGGCGGTCAGGCAGCGCCGACTTCCGCCTACTGGCAGAATCTCTACAACCGCAGGGCGGAGTGGGGACCATGTTACTACGACGCCACCCACATCTTTTCCGGTTATGCAACTTACGATCTGCCGTTTGGCCGGAACCGGACTTATGGCAAAAACCTGAACCGGGTTGCAGACGGATTCGTGGGTGGCTGGCAGGTCAACGTGATTGCCAGCTTCCATAGCGGATTCCCGATGACCGTAAATGCGGTCGACAGGTCCGGCACGAAGGCCCGCAGTGCCCGGGCGGATTGTATTGCGCCAAGTCACGTATTCGGAACACGGAACGTTTCCGCCATCCTGGGAGGCGGATACCAGTGGTTCGACCCTTCGTCCTTCGCTCAGCCCACCTCCGGCTTCGGATCCTGTGGCGTAGGAACCGTGAGGGGACCGGGTCTGAATACGGTCGACCTCAGCCTGGCGAAGCATTTCCCGATAACGGAACACCAGAATCTGGAACTCCGCGGTGAATTCATCAATGTGTCGAACACACCGATCCTTAACGCCCCGAACCGCTCGATCGGGTCAACTCTGGGAGTTGTGAACAGTTCCCAGGGTCCGCGGAACATACAACTCGCTTTGAAGTATAACTTCTGAATCGAGGCGACGCGGCGTCCGTAAGGCCCGGTTATCTGTGCCTGAGAGGTGGATACTCATCCGAGTTCGGGGTGGCTTCGTAACGCATCCACGAATTGCCACGTCAGCTTTTCACTAACAGGAAGTTAGCCCGATCAGTTCTTCTTCCACTTCGGGAAACAGATCCAGCGCGAAGAATTTCTGCTTGCACGATTCGAAGGGCATATCAGTGTCCAGCGATCAGAGCGCCGACTTTACCCTGGCGTGAACTTTTACCGGAATGTTCTTCGACGACTCTCTAACTATCTCGTGTGGCCCACTCAAGGACGAGTGTGCCAGCAGCCCGTGATGAGGCAGGCATGCTATGCAAAGCGGCTGGCACCCGCGCGTTTGAATGTATAAGTCGCGAGGGGGGTTTTCCTGGTGTACTAAGGCAGAGCCCGGACCAGAGGTCCGGCTCCGAGTCGAACCCAAAGGAGAACCCCATGAACAGTATGTAATACGTCGGCTTTGACATTCATAAAAAAACCATCAGCTGGTGCGCCAAACTGGCTGACGGAACCGTTACCGGTGAAGGCAGAATACCGGCTACAAGGCAGGCCCTGGACCGCTGGATGGCAGGACGCACAGGACCCTGGACCGCAGCCATG
>JAUZEU010000459.1 GCA_030838885.1 Bryobacterales bacterium
GGCTGGGGCCCCGGCGCGAGGGTGCTCGGTTCCTCCCATACCGGCTATCCCATGAGTGAACCAATTATTGCCACGGGTTTGGTGATCAGGCCCGTGAGAGTTGCAATTGGAGCGGATATCGGGATGAACGCCTGCATCCTGCCCGGTGTCCGGATAGGCGCGCACGCCATCGTCGGCGCCGGTGCCGTGGTGGTTCATGACGTTCCGGACTATGCGGTAGTGGCCGGCGTTCCGGCCCGTTTAATACGTGACCGGCGGGGCGAACAAACAGATCTGGCCGGGAAGGGGACCACGAAGGAAAACCATGAATAATCTGGAACACACATGTTGCCTTGTCACAGGTGGCGCGGGCTTTATCGGAAGCACCATAGTCGATCAACTTCTGGCAGCGGGGGCAGCCGAGGTGCGGGTCATCGACAACTTTGTTCGGGGCGCGAGAAGCAATTTATCCGCCGCTCAGGCGCGCGGAAACGTCAGGATTATTGACGGAGATATCCGTAACGCCGCCCTGGTCACCCGGGCTACAGAAGGCGTCGACTTTGTCTTTCACCAGGCCGCCCTGCGCATTACACGGTGCGCCGAGGCGCCGCGCGAAGCCGTGGAAGTGCTGATCGATGGCACCCTCAACGTGCTGGAGGCTGCGCTTGCTAACAACGTAAGAAAGATTATCGCGGCCTCATCGGCTTCTGTTTACGGCGAGCCTTCGTACCTTCCCGTGGACGAAGCACATCCTTTCAATAACCGGACCATGTACGGGGCAGGGAAGCTGGCCAATGAACAGATGCTGCGGGCATTCTGCGAAACTTCGGGATTGCAGTACCTTGCGTTTCGCCCCTTCAACGTCTTCGGTCCGCGCATGGACATGACGGGTGCGTACACCGAGGTGCTGATTCGATGGCTGGATGCCATTGAGGCCGGCAAGCCGCCGCTGATTTTCGGGGACGGTAAGCAATCGATGGATTTTGTTTTCGTGGGCGATGTCGCGCGAGCGAACCTGCTGGCAGCGCGCAGCGATGTGAATGACGAAGTTTTCAATATCGGCACCGGAGTGCAGACGAGTCTCAATGAACTGTGCGCCTTGTTGTTGTCCATTATGGGCTCCTCGTCTCGCCCTGAGCACAGGGAGGCACGCAGCGTGGCGAACGTTCAAAGGCGCCGGGCGGCGACCGAGAAGGCCGAGGCGATACTAGGATTTAAGGCCGAGGTGACGCTGGAAGAGGGTCTTCGGGAACTGATTAGTTGGCGGCAGGCAGAGCGGCTAATGCCCGCGGTTGCGGCAGGTTCGCTGTGAGCGAGCAGGCTCTGTCAAGGACGATACCGGTTGCGCGGCCGTCCTTCGGTTCCGGTGAAGAGCGGGCAGTTCTCGAGGTTCTTCGCAGCGGTTGGGTCACGCAGGGCCCGCGGGTGGCCGAATTCGAGCAGAAGTTTGCCACCTATGTCGGTGCTCCTTACGCCGTCGCGGTATCGTCGTGCACCACCGCACTGCACCTGGCGTTCCTGGCGTCCGGTATCGAACCCGGAGACGAGATAATTTGTCCCAGCCTTTCCTTTATTGCGACCGCGAACTCCATTGTTCACGCCGGTGCCACGCCTGTGTTCGTCGATATCGACAGCGCCACTTACAACATGGATCCGAAGGCGATTGAAAGCGCCATCACCTTCCGGACGCGTGCGATTCTGGCTGTCCACCAGATCGGGTTACCTGCTGCGCTGAATGAAATCAGCGCCATCGCTGACCGGCATGGACTGCTGGTCATCGAAGACGCCGCCTGCGCGATCGGCGCCGAGTATCGGAAAAAAAGAATCGGCTCGCCGCATGGTTTCATAGCGTGTTTCAGCTTTCACCCCCGCAAGATCCTGGCGACGGGAGACGGCGGCATGATCACCACTTCGAACGAACTGATCGCAGCCCGCATGAGAAGACTCCGACAACATGCCATGACCGTGTCAGATCTGGCTCGACACAGTTCCAGTCAGGTGCTGGTGGAAAGTTACAACGAAGTCGGTTACAACTACCGCATGACCGATCTCCAGGCGGCCATCGGGCTGGTCCAGTTGCAGCGGCTTGACGAAATGCTGGAACAGAGACGAGAACTGGCGGCGCGGTATTCACGCGGTCTGGCGGGTTGCAAATGGCTGGTGGTGCCGCATGAACCTGCCGAAAGCCAGCACAATTTCCAGTCCTACATGGTTCGCCTGCAGGGTGATGCGCCGCTATCCCGCGATCAGCTGATGCAGGAACTGCTGGACCGCGGAGTCTCCTCGCGCCGGGGTATCATGGCGATCCACAGGGAAATGCCGTACCGAAACGCGGAGTGGTGCCGAAAGCTTCCCGTCACCAACCTTGTGACCGATACCACGCTGGTGCTGCCCCTGTTCCATGGAATGACGAACGACGAACAGGATTTCGTCATGGACTCCATCCGGCAGATCTCCGCAAAGTACGCCAGATAGCTCCCCGTGGCAGTCTCTGATGTCTTCTTACCCCACGAAAGAGGCCGCAGCCGCGGCCATCGCGACGCCGCCTGCTTCCACCACGGTTTCGTCCCGGAACGCCGGGCGGACCTACAGACAGATTCTGAAGTCGACGGCAGTGGTGGGCGGCTCGTCCGTGATCAACATCGCGATTGGAATCGTTCGGACCAAGGCGATCGCACTGCTGCTCGGTCCGGCAGGTTTCGGATTGTCGGGGCTGTTTCTGTCGGTGGCCAACCTGACTCAGAACATCGCAGGCATGGGCCTAAACAGCAGCGGTGTCCGGCAAATTGCTCTTGCTGCCGGATCGGAAGACACTGAGCGCATTGCGCGAACCGCGACAGTATTGCGGTGGACGGCTCTATTTCTGGGGCTGCTGGGCGCGCTGCTGCTGTTTGGTTTTTCTCACTGGATCTCAGTCATCACATTCCGAAGCGAAAAGTATGCATCCGGCGTTGCGCTTCTGTCCGTGGCGGTCTTCTTCAACCTGGTGTCGGCCGGACAAGGGGCACTGATTCAGGGAATGCGCAGGATCGCCGATCTGGCGAAGGTGGCGGTGCTGGGCGCGCTCCTGGGCACCGTGATCACGATTCCCCTGGTGTACTGGCTCCGGGACCGGGGCATCGTGCCGTCGCTGGTGGCGATTGCCGCCACAGCGCTGATAACTTCCACTTATTACAGCCGCAAAGTCCGGATTACCGTTCCCGTAATGACCTGGCCCGATGTATGGCAGGAAGCGAAGTCGCTCTTAAACCTCGGTTTTGCATTCATGGCGGGGGACCTGCTGATTCTGGGTAGCAGTTATCTCGTCCGAATTCTGCTGGTACAGAAACTGGGCCTGGCCGCTACCGGGCTATACCAGTGCGCATGGACTCTGGGCGGCCTGTATATCGGACTGGTGCTGCAGGCAATGGGCGCGGATTTCTACCCTCGCCTCACTGCCAGTTCTCACGATAACGCCGGTTGCAACCGGCTGGTGAATGAACAGGCGCACGTGAACGTGTTGCTGGCCGGGCCGGGCGTGATGGCTACGCTGACGCTGGCTCCGCTGGTGATTGCCCTGTTTTACGCTGCGAATTTTGGCGCAGCGGTTGGCACGCTGCGATGGATCTGCCTCGGCGTGATGATGCGCGTGATCAGTTGGCCCACCGGCTTCATTATGGTGGCAAAGGCGGAGCGCGGACTCTTCCTCGGCAGCGATCTGGCCTGGGCGGTGGTTCAACTCGGTCTGGCATGGCTCTGCGTCGGGTACTTCGGGCTGGTCGGCGCCGGGATCGCATTTTGCGGGTCGTACGTGTTTCAGGGTGTCCTGAACTATCTGATCGTTCGGCGGATCAGCGGTTTCCGATGGTCCCATGAGAATCAGAAGATCGGAACTCTTTATCTGGGGATGATTGCCGCCACATTCTGCGGGCTCTATTTGCTGCCGAAGCCGGTCGCGATCGCCGCCGGACTGCTGATGACGGCGGCGAGCGCGGCTTACTCGACAAAAGCACTGGTCCGTTTGGTCTCACCCGACCGGATCCCGCAATCTTTTCGAGAGGTGTTTGCCCGGCTTGTATCTCGTGCCGGTATTTAAGCGGAAGTGACTCTTTTCATCATGAATGCAAAGCGTGTAGTCAAACAGCTTGTTCCCTGGAAGTGGAGGCGGATGTTGCGCGAGCGGTATGTCTCCATGAACATGACGCTGATTCACGGGCCCGGGATGATCCGTCTTCAACCGAACCAGGGTGTTGTCACCTGCGTGGTCAGGAACGGTGAATTCTACCTGGAGCGGTTTATTCAGCACTACTTCGAAATGGGTTTTCGGCACCTGATCTTTCTGGATAACGGTTCCACCGACAACACCATCGCCATTGGAAAACGCCACAGGAACGTCAGTATTTACCGCTCCTGTCTTCCCATCGAAGCGCACCAGGCTCTGTTCAAGAAGCGACTCCCGCAACTTTGTGTGAAAGGCGGCTGGTGTCTCGACGCAGACATTGATGAATTCCTGGACTTCCCGTCTTCTGACGCGATCGATCTCGGGCAGTTCTTCGGCTATCTGAACCGAAACAAGTACACGGCGGTCGTGACCCAGCTGCTGGATATGTTTTCGGACCGACCGGTTTCCGTTTCTGCGCCGGAAGATGACGATCCTAATGCGGTTCTGAGCGTCACTTACCCTTACTACGACCTTTCGGACGTGACGAAGACGGACTACCGCACTTCGGAACTCTCGACCACTTATGGCGGCCGTAACACGGTGTCCAATGTAGCCACAAAACTACTGTGGGGCGGGATCCGCAAGACTCTGTCAGGCAATGAATATCTGTTGACGAAGCATTCGTTGTTTTCCATGGAAAACAGGCCCGACCTCTTTCCTCACGTGCATTTCGTGAATAAAGCGAGGCTGGCTGACGTGTCCTGTGTGTTGCTGCATTACAAGCTGACGAGCAGTGCTCTGGCGATCGCAATTCAGAACATGGAGAGATTTCCCGGCAATAGTAAGTTGTATGCGGATTTCATTCAGTACATCACTAAGAATCCCACTTATCAGGTAAAGCGTCCGGAGGCCACGCGGCTGCGCGGCGTCAATCAACTGGTTCGCCAGGACTTCCTGTTCACGTCCGAAAATTACCGTCAGTATGTTGAGAGTCATGCGATGGCGCATAGTCTTCAGACATCCGGTCAGGTGCAATTGTGAAGATTCTGATTTTCGCCGACAGACTGGAGTTTGGCGGCACGCAGGTCAACGCGATTGAACTCACGGAGGCTCTTCGCGACCTGCACGGCCACGAAGTGGCGATCTTTGCCGCACCGGGCCCTATGGTTCGGGTGGCCGAGGAGAAGGGGATTCGGGTGATACCTGCTCCCTGGACGGACACACACCCGTCGCCGGCGGTGATGCGATCTCTTCGGGAGGCCGTGCGCAATGAAAAACCGGACCTGATTCACGTTTGGGACTGGACGCAGTGCATGGACGCTTACTACTCGGTCCATCTGCCCATGAGAATCAAGATGGTGGTGACGGTGATGACCATGGATCTACCCAGGTTGTTGCCGAAAGCCCTGCCGACCACGCTTGGGACGCCGGAACTTCTGGACCAGGCCCGCGCGGCGGGGCGTAAACGGCTGGAACTCGTTTTGCCGCCGGTGGACGTTCACCAAAACGCTCCGGATGCAGCCGACGGAGCTGCCTTTCGCAGGCAGTACGGGATTCAGGACGGCGAAGTTACTCTGGTGACCGTATCGCGCCTGGTGAAGTGGATGAAGGCGGAGAGTCTCCGCAACACCATTGAGGCGGTCCGCACTCTGGCAAGAGACCGCCCCGTGCGGTTTGTGATCGTGGGGGACGGGACGGCCCGAGCCGAACTCGAACAGGTGGCCGATGCGGCCAATGCAGATCTCGGCAAGCGCGCAATCATCATGGCCGGCGCCATGCTGGATCCTCGCCCTGCCTATGCCGGGGCTGACATTGTCGTCGGTATGGGCGGCTCCGGCCTCCGGGGGATGGCCTTCGGGAAGCCGGTGATCATCGTCGGGGAAAAAGGATTTTCTGCCCCGTTCAACCCGGAGACCGCTTCCGCTTTCTACCACAAAGGGATCTATGGGGTGGGGAACGGCGAACGCGGTTATGAGCGGCTGCTGGGTCATATTCGCGACCTTTCCGCACGGCCTGAAAGTTTCGCGGAACTGGGAGCATTCTCGAGGCAATTCGTGGTGCGGCACTTTTCGGTGGAAAAAGTCAGTGGCCTGCTTTCGGATTTCTGCCTGAAGTCGGCAGCCGAGCCTCCAAGGTTTGAGGTAGCAGTCGCGGACGGTATCAGAACGGCGGCTGTCGGCGTAGGCCGAAAGTTTGTTCCCGCCGCGGTCCGGCAGAGACTGAAGGCGATGAGGGGCGCGGCATGATCCGGCTGGACCGTGTTGTCACACTCTCCTTCGCGGCGTCCCGGCGTTCGGACACGCGGCTATCCGGACGCATTCCCGTCCTGATGTATCACGGGATTTCTCACGACGAAGACACGGGCAGACACCCTTACTACCGGACTGTCACTTCCCCGCAGGTTTTCGAGAAGCAGATGGCTCATTTGCATCGCAGCGGCTATTCCACGATCGGAGTTCATCAGATCCGGCGCGAGGTCGAAGGCCCGGCCGAAAGCGCTCAACTGGTATCGATCACCTTCGACGATGGCTACCACGATTTCTACGTGCATGCCTTTCCGGTTTTGAAGAAATATGGCTTCACGGCCACAGTCTTTCTGCCTTCGCAGTTCATCGCTCACCAGCGGCGGCAATTTCGGGGCAGAGAATGCATGACCTGGAATGAGGTGCGCGAATTGAAAGAGTCCGGCATTTCGTTCGGCTCCCATACGGTTACGCATCCCCAATTGCGGGAACTGGATGCATCGGATGTGAAGAGTGAAGTCAGCGGCTCGAAATGTTCCATCGAGCAGGAGCTTGGCGCACCGGTCGATTCCTTTGCCTACCCGTATGCGTTTCCTGAAGAGGACACCGAATTTAAGGGCAGGTTACGCGGAATACTGGCGGACGCCGGTTATACGTGCGGTGTTTGTACCAGCGTGGGGCGTGTGACAAAACAATCCGACCCGTATTTCATGCGACGGCTGCCGGTCAATTCCTGTGACGATATTCGATTATTCGACGCCAAGCTCAGGGGCGCCTACGACTGGGTCTCGCATCCGCAAAAATGGGCGAAGAGCGTGAAATCATGGCTTCGCTAAATAAAGGGCAAACAGGCACAAGGGGGGAATCACCAGTGAAGGCGAGCCCGGCTCTGCATCGCGCAGAAGTCCACACTCTGAATCGATTGCTTCTGTTGTGCGTGGCTGCCGCAGGTCTCTGTCCGGCCGACGTCTACGTTACTCAGGACTCATCGGCGAACAATACCGGCCGGAGTTGCGGCGATGCTGTGTCTGCCGATTGGTTAAACGATTCCGCCAACTGGGGTTCGGGGAGCAATCAAATCGGTCCAGGGTCTACGGTCCGTCTTTGCGGGATCATCTCTGCAAACCTGACAGTTCAGGGGTCGGGCGCCGGTGGTGCCCCGATCACCGTTCTCTTCGAGCCAAATGCGAGATTGAGCCAGGCCGCGGGTGGCCCGTTTCTCACCATGAGCGGAAGACAATTCATCGTCGTGGATGGCGGCAGTAACGGAGTTATCGAGAACACTGCCGCGAGCACAACCGGGCAGAACGTCAGCAGCAAGGCCATCGTGGCGTTCGACTGCACGGACTGCGAAGTGAAGAACCTGAATATCCGGAACCTCTATGTGCACTCCGGCGGAGATTCGGAAATCGATCAAACGCAGTCCAATTGCATCGTCTACTCAGGAGACAATTTCCGGATCCATGACAACACTATGCAAGGGGCCGGATGGTGCCTCTATATCCAGGGGCAAGCGGTGAATAACCGCGTTTACAACAACGACATTTACAATATCGATCACGCTGTGATTATTTCTCCGACCGGTCAGGGCGTGGTGGCGGGGCCGCTGTATATTTACGGCAATCACATTCACGACTATGCAAACTGGGACAGTGATTCGAATACCTATCACCATGACGGGATTCACTGCTACACGGTGCCCAGCCCTTACCCCCAGCCAGCCGGTCCGCCGGTCACGGGAGCGCACTGGAACGATTTGTGGCTGTATAACAATCTCTTCGATGGCAACATCGGGCAGAACGTGACAGGCCACATCTTCCTTGAACCAGGCGTTCAGACGGACGGATACGCGACGCCGTGCATGAATTCCAGCTCTCAGGTCCACATTTTTGGCAATGTTCTGCTGAACGGAACCACTCTGACGGGAACCATCGATCTGGGGCGCACTCCTGACAGTCCGCTGACGGTCCCGGTCGACTTCTTTAACAACACGGTGATCGGTTCGGACGCCGCCGAGGGCAGAGCGGTTGTGTTCGAGAATGTGCAGATGGTGAACGCCCTGAATAACATCATCGGTGGGGCAAATAAATTGTGGGATGGAGTCTCATACCCCAACACGGACTACAACGGATATATTAACTGCCCGATCGATGTCAGCTACAACTGCTGGCCGGCAGCCGATGGAACGAACGACTTCGAAACCTGGAGAAGCCTCTCTTCCAGTGACACTCACGGAGTGAACGCGCTAGATGGTACCGGGGGCGTGAACGCGTCCACCGGTGCCCTCAACAGTGACTCAGTCATGGTAGCGGCAGGGAGCAATATCGAAGGCCTCATTTCCGGCTGGCCAGCCGAACAGAGAAGCGCCCTGCTGACGGACCGGAACGGAGTGCCCCGCGGAAGCGGCCAGTGGGACATCGGTGCGCTGAGTTTTCGTGCAATTGTTGCGGCACAACCAGTTCTTCCTCCAACCGGCCTGACCGTAGTCGCGCACTAGCAGGTTGCGGAAAAAGGGTACTTCGATGGCGGAAACGCCCCGATTTGGCGCTCCGCTGAACGTGGAATCAACAGCTTGCAGATGTTAGTAAGTGCGATTTTGAGTGCTCCAATGCCTTTTTCCGCAGCCTGCTAGGGAGGCAAAAACATTCACCGTTTTCGTTGTAAGACGAACTTCATGGCCTTGCGCTTGTTAGAATTCCCGTTTCATGGCTTGTGCGAATCAGATCGGAGTAACTGTACTGTAACGCTCAGTAGGGTTTTCGCCGTTAGGTTAGCCAGGCGATGAAAGAAACGAGGAATGACTTAAAGTGAAAAAAATAAGGTATCACGCAGCCGTTTGTGTCTTCAGGCGAACGGTGCTGTTGAGTATTGCGGGCGCCAGCCTTTGTTCGGCAGACATTTATGTTGCCCAAAATACGTCCGGAAGTAACACCGGGCAAGACTGCACCAACGCATTTCCAGTGAGCTGGTTCAATAACTCAGGGAGCTGGGGAGCCGGCAATGCCCAGATCACCCCCGGGACAGTCGTTCATCTCTGCGGCGTGATTTCCACCAATCTCACCGTTCAGGGATCGGGGGCGAACGGAGCGCCGGTTACTTTGCGCTTCGAGCCAAATGCCAGGCTCAGCCAACCCGCCGGCGGTCCCTTTATCAATATGAGCAACCGAAGCTATATCGTCGTGGATGGTGGCACAAATGGAATCATTGAGAACACCGCTGCCAGCACCACGCAGCAGCATGTGAGCAGCAAGGCAATTCTGGCGAACCCGTGTGCAAATTGCGAAGTGAAGAACCTGACGATTCAGAACCTCTACGTTCATAGCGGGTCAGGCACCGAGGTTGAGCAAACGCAGTCGAACTGCATCGTCTACTCGGGTGACAATTTTACGATTCACGATAATACGATGCATGACGTCGGTTGGTGTATTTATCTGCAGGGGCAGGGCTTAAATAATCGAATTTATAACAATAACGTATTCAACGTCGATCACGCAATCATACTTTCCCCGACCGGTAAGGGCGTATCCGCAGGTCCACTTTATATATACGGCAATCATATTCACGACTACGCCAACTGGGACAATGCTTCGAACGGCTATCACCATGACGGAATTCACTGCTATACGGTGCCCAGCCCTTACCCCCAGCCGGCCGGTCCGCCGGTCGCGGGAGCGCACTGGAACGATTTGTGGCTGTATAACAATCTCTTCGATGGCGACATCGGGCAGAACGTGACGGGCCACATCTTTCTTGAACCAGGCGTGCAGACCGACGGATACGCGACGCCGTGCATGGATTCCACCTCACGGGTTCACATCTTCGGCAACGTTCTTCTGAACGGGACGACTCTGAACGGCACCATCGATCTCGGCCGCGCTCAGAATTCTCCGCTGACCGTTCCGGTTGACTTCTACAACAACACAGTCATTGGGGCGAGCGCAGCGGGAGGAAGAGCCGTGGTGTTTGAGAATGTACAGAGCGTCAACGCGGTGAATAATCTGCTGGGTGGCGCCAATAAATTGTGGGATGGCGTCTCTTTCGCGAACACGGACTATAACGGCTACGTGAATTGCTCCACCAGCGTCAGCTACAACTGCTGGCCCGTGGCGGGTGGCACGAACAACTTCAACACCTGGAGATCGATCTCCGGCAGCGACTCCAACGGGGTTAACTCTCAAAACAACTTCGGCGGCGTCAACAGCGCCACCGGAGCGCCGGGAAGCGGATCTGTGATGCTGAGTGCCGGAAGCAACCTGATCGCCGCAGTGGCAGGCTGGCCGGACGAGCAGCGGAACGCTCTGTTGACTGACCGGAACGGAGTTTCCCGAGGAAGCGGTAAATGGGACATCGGTGCGCTTGCTTCCGGGACGGCCGCTCCTCCTCCGGTGCCGGCTACTCCCGTGCCGCCGATAGCGCCGAGCGCTCTGACGGCGGTTAGCCACTAGTTGGCTGCGGGGGAAAGCATCGGAGGCCTTCCCCCTTTTTTTCATTGCACATGGTTCACCGCGCGTGGAATAACGAAATCCACTAGTCCGGGTTGTGCCGAATTCCAGTTATGGCCGTTACTCTTAGCACTGAGTTTGAGTGCCGCAACGAAAGCGCCTGTGTCGCTTGCGGTGGCCGGCAAGCCGAGAACTATCTCAGCGCCCCGGACCGGTTTTTTTCAAGGGACATCATATACAAACTTGTTCGTTGCCCTTCCTGCTCCCTCGTCTGGCTGTCCTCACCCCCGCTTCCTTCCCGGATCGGAGAACACTACGGACCCAGCTACGATTCCTTCATCAGAAAAGCGACCGAGAAGAAATCGGACCAGCACTGGCAGCAGACTCTCTCGACGATTCAAAAATACAAGTCGGGCGGATCGCTTCTCGATCTCGGTTGCGGGGCAGGCTCTTTTCTCGGCGCCATGCGGAACCCGCAATGGAAACTGTTTGGCGTGGAAATGTCTGAGCAGTGCGCCACGATGGCACGTCAGCGAACCGGTGCGACCGTTTTCACCGGGGATGTTCTGGATGCCGACATCACGCCGGGCAGCCTGGATGTAGTGACCTGCTTTCACGTGCTGGAGCACGTTTACTCACCGGCGGAGGTGATGGCGCAGGTATTCTCCTGGCTGAAGCCCGGCGGGATTTTCTGCGTTCACGTTCCGAATATCGGCGCGGCGGAAGCCAGGGTATTTGGAACATATTGGTACCCGCTGGAACTTCCCCGCCATCTCTATCATTTTTCCCCGGCGTCCCTGAGTTATCTCGGCAAGTCGCTGGGTTTCGACGAAGCCGAGCTCATCACCTGCCGCGTGTCGTTCATCGAATACAGTACCCGGCACATCTTGAGTTCCCTTCTCCTCAGGTTCGGCATTCCCCATCCGGACCTTGCCTCCGCGTCTGCACCCGGCCTGCTGTGGCGCATCTTTCGCAAAGGCTTGCGACTGACCGTTTTGCCGGCGCTCTCAGCAATCATTTCCATGACCGGACAAGGCCAGATTGTAGAAGCGGTCTTCCGAAAGCCATTTCCCGTCCAGGCGGCAGAGTAACGTGAGCCGGCTTATATAGCCAGCGATCACTTACACGCAAATCATTCACGGACAATGGACACGCAACATTTCTTCGGCGGCGGCGGCGGAACCACGCTGCATGTCACCTCGGTGATTCTCGTGCTGATCGCCGGCATCCTGATTGGTCTGCTGCCTCGCCGACACGTGTTCATCCCCCTGCTGGTCGCCACCACGCTGGTCCCGATCACTGAACAGGTGGTTGTAGCAGGCGTCCATCTGACGTTGTCACGGTTGTTGATCCTTTTGGCGTTGATTCGCCGTTCCGCAATCAATCATTCTGAACCTGCGCGCGGCGGCCAG
>JAUZEU010000466.1 GCA_030838885.1 Bryobacterales bacterium
GCCGGAGCGCGCGTTCCGGCACTTAGTTCGAAGTAGGCGCGCGCCGTGCCGGGGCTTCTGGCAGAATGAACGATATGGCTGACGATAATATTCACGCGGAACTGGAACGGCTGAAGGCCGAGAACGAAGCGCTCAAGCAGAAACAGAAGCGCGGCAGCGCTGTTTCCATGAAGGTTAGCGAAAAGGGCGCGGTATCGGTTTATGGTCTGGGCCGATTTCCTGTGACGTTGTACCAGGAACAGTGGTCGAAGTTACTTTCGCTGTCCGATGACATCAAGCAATTTATCGAAGAGAACAAGGCGGCACTGAAAGTGAAAGAGCAGGCTTCGTAAGTGAAACCAGGTAAGGGAAGCCGGTTTGCCGCAAATAAATTTGCGGCAAACCGCGGGCCGACCATACCACCGACGAAGGAGTATGTGCCGGCCCGGCGCGGGCAGCGACCGCCGTTTCATGCGGAGATCGAAGCTGCAAGCGGACTGGCGCAGGATTCTCCCGAATTTCTGGCGTTTGTGCGGGATGTCGTAAATATGCCCCCGGAAATGGCGCCTGGCGTCGCGGAGGCTATCCGGATGCAGAAGTGGAAGATTGCGCCGAATCCTCTGGCAGCAATCCGAACGGCCGCGCACCAAGAAGCAAAGCGTATGGGTATCGAGCCGGGGCCTTCCGCCGGGCGTTAGATTTCACACACTGTCCTGATGCACCCCCGGCTTGACAGCTGTTCAGTCACAACATCCACCTGTATGTTCCTCCCGCTTCCATGACCTGGGAAATCTGCGCCCCGGTGTCAGTCGCGCAGGGTGGGGACCTTGCAGTACTGCGGTGAGCGGAAGTATCGGGAGCGGCAGTTTGTTCAGCTCAATGAATATTCAGGAACGCATTTCGGAGATCCTGGCTGCGGAAGCTGCCGCAATACTCGCAATTCGTGTAACGCCGGACTTCGAAAGAGCTTTGCTTGCCTTGCGGGATTGTCCTGCCAAGGTTTTGACCGCCGGAATGGGCAAAGCCGGACACGTCGCGCGCAAGTTCGCGTCCACGCTTTGCTCTACCGGGACGCCCGCCTCCTACATTCATCCCGGAGAGGCGGCGCATGGTGATCTTGGGCTGATCGGGCCGGAAGATTGTTTGGTTGCGTTCTCCACCAGCGGCAAGACGCGCGAAGTGATTGAGATGCTGGAACTTGGGCGCCATCTTGGGCTGAAGACCGTTATCGGGATCACTTCGCATCCGGACTCAGAGCTGCGGGCTCTAAGCGACATTGTGCTCGACATGGGGTTAGTCGAGGAGCCCTGCATCCATGGGCTCACACCCACTTCGAGCATCGTGGTGATGCTCGCGATCAGCGATGCCGTAGCGCTGGCTCTGATGGAGCTGAAGGGTTTCTCACGCCACGATTTCGGGTTGCGGCATCACGGCGGGTATTTGGGAAAAAGAGCGCGCCTGGATAACGAATGATCTGATGAAAACACAAGCGCAGCTGCGCACGTCAGAATCGATTCGTCACCGGGGAGACGCGGCCGGGGGTCCGCGTCTCCCAAAGCCTTAGGCAAGCACAGCTTTGACGATGTTTCCCTTCACGTCTGTCAGACGGAAGTGACGCCCCTGGAACTTATAGGTCAGCTTCGTGTGGTCAAGACCGAGAGTACGGAGTATCGTCGCATGTAAGTCATGGACGTCGACCGGATCACGGACGATGTTATACGAGAAGTCGTCGGTTTCACCGTAAGTGACTCCGCGCTTCACGCCACCGCCGGCCATCCAGATAGTGAAGCAGCGCGGGTGGTGATCGCGGCCGTAATCGTCTGCGGTGAGCTTGCCCTGGCTGTACACGGTTCGACCGAATTCCCCGCCCCAAACGACCAGCGTGTCATCCAGCAAACCCCGCTGTTTCAGATCCTGTATGAGGGCGGCGGAGGCCTGGTCAGTATCCTTCGCCTGACCCTGAATCTGCTTCGGAAGATTCGTGTGCTGGTCCCACCCGCGGTGGAAAAGCTGGATGAACCGGACACCGCGTTCCGCCAGGCGGCGAGCCAGCAGACAGTTGGCTGCGAAGCTGCCTGGCCGGCGCGAATCGGGCCCATAGAGATTGAAGGTGCTCTCCGATTCCTTCGAGAGATCCGTCAGTTCCGGTACGGACGTCTGCATCTTATAGGCCATCTCGTACTGCGAGATGCGGGTGGAAATTTCGGGGTCGTTGTATTCGCGAAGGTTGATGTCGTTGAGCGCGGCGAGGTCGTCCAGATAGCGCCGACGCAGGGGCGCGTCGATGCCGGGCGGGTTCGAAAGGTAGAGAACAGGGTCGCTCGCGGCGCGGAACTTCACTCCCTGGTAACGGCTGGGAAGGAAGCCGCTGCCCCAGAGCCGGTCGTAGAGCGGCTGGTCGCTCATGTTGCCGGAGCCTTGGGAAATCATCACAACGAACGCGGGCAGTTCTTTGTTTTCACTGCCCAGCCCATAGGCCAGCCACGAACCGATGCTGGGACGGCCCGCGAGCTGAAAGCCGGTCTGGCAGAAGGTGACAGCGGGATCGTGATTGATCTGATCCGTATTCATCGACTTGATGAAACAGAGATCGTCGACAACACCCGCCGTGTGCGGCATCAGTTCACTTACCCACGCTGCCGACTGACCGTGCTGCGCAAAGTTGAACAGCGACGGTGCAACCGGGAAGCTGGTCTGTGTGGCGGTCATGCCGGTGAGGCGCTGGCCCATGCGCACGGAGGATGGCAGTTCTGTAGCGCGCAGGCCGGAGAGCTTCGGCTTGTAATCAAAAAGCTCCATCTGAGACGGTGCGCCGGACTGAAAGAGATAGATGACTCGCTTTGCGGTGGCCGGAAATTGCGGTGCAACCGGAGCGTCTTCGCCGTGCAGCAGTGATGCAAGCGCCGCAGTACCGACAGCGCCCTTGAACAACTCGCGTCGTGTCATTGGAGCGTCACCGTTTCGTCCAGATTCAGGATGAGGCTGGCAATGGCTGTGTATGCGCCGAGTTCAGCCGGATCCAAAGAAGGATCGCGCGGGCTTTCACCCTGGCTGATCAGCTTTATGGCGGCTTCCGGGGTGGTCTGAAAACGGTCGAGATTGTACTGGTAACTGTTTCGCAGAATCTCCGCTTCGTGCGCAACGGGCGAGCGCATAGTAGCCAGGCGGAACGCGAAGGAAATTCGCGCGGCGGGAGTCGGGCCACCCTCTTTCATCATCCGCTGCGCCAGCACGCGGGCGGCTTCCATGAAAGTCACATCGTTCATCAGGTCAAGCGCCTGCAGAGGCGTGTTGGTGCGGGTTTCCCGAACCGCGCAGGCTTCGCGGCCAGGCGCGTCGAAGTTGGCCATCATCGGCGGGGGTGAAGCGCGCTTCCAGAACGTATAAAGACTGCGCCG
>JAUZEU010000348.1 GCA_030838885.1 Bryobacterales bacterium
CCGGACGCATCGCCGGTGGACGTTACATTGTCTATCCCGGCGATACCACCCCGCTCACAAACCTGTATCTGACCATGCTCGACAAAGTTGGGGTGCCCACGGAGAAGCTGGGTGACAGCACCGGCAAGCTGAACCGGATCGAGGTCTGAGTTCATGAGGTCTGAGTTAATCAGGTTCGGACTTCTTCTGGCGGGCGTAGTTGTCTGGAGCGTTTCAGCCTGGGCCGCATCTCCCGACGCCGTGATCGGTGCAGTTCAGAACGATGATGTGGATCAGGTTACCGAACTGCTGAGCCGGCACGTCGATGTGAACGCGCAGGAAGAGGACGGCTCGACTGCACTGGCCTGGGCCGCAGTCCGCTGCAATATCCCGATCGCCGCACTGCTGCTGAAAGCAGGTGCGAATCCCAACCTGACCAATGAACAGGGGATCGGCCCGCTTTACCTCGCCGTGACCAATGGCTCACCGGCAATGCTCCGCCTTCTGCTGGGGAGCGGCACCGATCCAAACATGGCCCGCGCGGATGGCGAAACACTCCTGATGACCGCTTCACGTTTGGGCCAGGTCGACGTGATGAAGATGCTGCTCGATCGCGGAGCCGTCGTGAACGCGCGCGAGAAGAAATTCGGCCAGACCGCGTTGATGTGGGCGGCCGGGCACCCCGCCGCGGTGCGCCTGCTGGTGGAGCACGGCGCAGACGTGAGGGCGGTGTCACGGGTTTGGGACATTACCTCCACCATCTACACCCCCACCACGAGCACGATCGGCAAAACAGGCATCCCGTGGAACAACGATGGGGTTTACACCAGCAGGCAGGGTGGCCAGAACGCGCTTCTGTTCGCCGTTCAGAAACACGATCTTGAATCTGCGAAGATCCTGCTGCGCGCTGGCGTGGACGTGAACGTCGCAGCTGCGGATGGCACCACGCCTTTGCTCGCTTCTCTTTATAAGTGGGACCCGCTGGGCAAGGAGTTTGTCGGGGGGACAGGCGCCCCGGCGCCGGCAGGGAGTTCCGCACGGTTCGGGGCAGATCTGGCGATGGCCCGATTGCTTCTCGAGCATGGCGCAACCGTGTCAGTCGCGGATGGCGCTGGTTATACCCCGCTGCATGGCGCCGCGCTGGCAGTCGCAACCATAACGACTGCGGGGCGCGACCATTCCGCTTACGGGAACGGCAGAGCGGTGAAAACCAACACGCCTGGAACGGAAAGCCCGACGGCGCCGAACCCTCACCTCGAAGAAGCGCTGGCCATGGTGAAGCGTCTGCTCGATGCGGGGGCAGATCCGAATAAGCCAACTCTTTATCCAACCTCCGGCCCGGTTGGTGATGTTCGAATCAATCCGGCGCCGCCGGGATCCTCCGCGTTCCACATCGCGGCCAACTCGGATAGTCTGGCGCTCGTGAAACTGCTGGCGGATCGCGGAGCGAATCCCAATCTGCTGAGGAAAGATGGTCACACACCGTTTTCCGTGGCGGTGTTATCGATGGACCTGCCAATCGTGAAGGAAATGGTGGCGCGCGGGGCTGACCTGACGCGTCGCTACAGCCCTGCCGATCATTTCGCGGATCCTGTGAAACCTGTCTCTTTGACCCGGCAGAATCAAACCATTATGCATATCGCTGCAGGCGCGGGGGCCCCGGAAGTGATTGAATATCTTTACTCGCTGGGCGTAGGTCTCGATGCGAGGAATTCAATGGACGAAACGCCTCTTGATCTCGCCGGTCATCAGGAACGATACAGGGAAGCCCGCGCACGCGAGGCTGCCGAAGATAAACCCGATCGTGCAGTGAAACGGGACACCTCGACCACTGATGCAATAAAGAAGCTCCTCGCCAAACCAGCGCAGTCCGGAGATCGCTTGAAATGAACCCGGTAAACAGAAGGCAGTTGATTCAAGGCGTTGTTGGCGCGACAGCCGCCGCAACCATGAATACGCAGAGTACGCAGGCGGCCGAATCCGGCGGCAAAACCGGTTCCGCCGGCCCGATGATTGCGGCGTCTTCAAAGACCGTAATCGAAACGGAATCCGGGAAGGTGAGAGGCTACATCAACCGGGGCGTCTGGGTCTTTCGGGGCGTCCCTTACGCAGAACCCACCGGGGGCGCCAACCGGTTCATGCCGCCCGTGAAAATCAAGCCATGGGCCGGGGTCAGAAGCTGCCTGACCTATGGACCGGCGTGCCCCAGCGGCATCAATATCAGCGACAGCGGTGACAATTCGCCGCGCGGCGATGAGGATAACTTCCTGCTTTACCGGACCGGCGGTTGGCAGCGCGGGGAGGACTGCCTCCGGCTGAACGTCTGGTCGCCGGGCCCGAATACCTCCGGCCGCAAGCGGCCCGTGATGGTCTTCATGCATGGCGGGGGCTACACCGGCGGCAGCGGGAACGATCTGCTTTCGTATGATGGCGAGAACCTGGCACGGCGCCACGATGTGGTCGTGGTCACGCACAACCACCGGCTCAATGTCTTCGGGTTTCTCAACCTCGCCGAGATCGGAGGCGAGCGCTTCGCCAACTCCGGCAACGTGGGCATGCTGGACAACGTGGCGGTTCTGGAATGGGTCCGGAATAACATCGCGAACTTCGGTGGTGACCCGGGCAATGTGATGATTTTCGGGCAATCGGGAGGGGGCGGCAAGGTATCGCATCTGATGGTTATGCCTGCCGCCGAAGGGCTGTTCCACAGAGCGGCCATCGAGAGCGGGGCAACCCTGCGGTCCGGGTCGCCGGACGCCGCGGCGGGCGTGGCAGCGGCACTTCTTGAGCAGCTGAACATCTCCCGATCCCAATTCGAAAAGATTCAGTCAGTGCCCACGTCGGCTCTGGTGATGGCTCAGGCTGCCACGCTGCGGCGCATCGCGGCCGACCGCGCTCGCGGGACCGGCGGAGGCCCTCCGGCCGGCTGGGGTCCCGTTCTGGATGGCAAGGTGATCCCGGCACATCCCTTCGATCCTGCTGCGCCTTCCGTCTCCCGGAACGTACCCATGTTGATTGGCACGTGTCTGAACGAGATGGTCAACGGTGTCGATAATCCGGAGGTGGATAACTTCACCGACGCAGAGCTGTTGAAGCGAGTCGCACAAAGATATGGCGAACACGGAGGGGACATCGCGGCGGCGTATCGGCGGGAATATCCGAAGGAGTCGCCCTTTGGCCTCTGGGCCGCGATCTCAGCGGCTGGCATCAGGCAGAACGCGGCGACTCAGGCGGAACGGAAAGCCGCGCAGGGCGGCGCGCCGGCATACCAGTACATTTACGCCTGGCGTACACCCGTGTTGGACGGACGGCCCGGTACCTTTCACAGCAGCGAGATCGCTTTTGTGTTTGACAACGCCGAGCTATGTCCCCGCTATGCCGGCGGGTCCGCCGAGGCCCTCAAGCTCAGTTCAACGATGGGAGACGCCTGGGCCGGTTTCGCGCGGACCGGCAAGCCGGGTCATCGTGGGCTGGCGGATTGGCCCGCCTATACTGCGGAAAAGCGCGCCACGATGTTTTTTAACAACTCGTGCGCACTGAAGAATGATCCGGAAGGCGAATGTCTTCGGCTCGTGCGGGAAGCGCGCGTGACGCAGTCAGGGTAAGGTTCCGACCGAATTGTCACAAAAAGCGGAACCGCCGCGTTCAGCGACCGCGGTCCTGCCTCTGATCACAGGCCGCAGGCACTCCTCCTGTTGCGCGATTCGCTGCAACCTATTGGGAGGCAAAGCAGACGCTACCTCGTTTGGACCTGACTCTTTACGCAAAGACTCGGCGCACCAAAGGGAAAGCTGAGCGAAAAAGCGGTCTCGGCGAGTAAAATCTGCGGCGGCATGCAGAGCGATTACTGGGTCTGCGAATCTGAATCCAGGACGGAAGTGACGATGCGGAAAATATGAACGGCAGCGTGCCGCTGCAGAACATCCAGGTTGCAAATTCTCTGAAATTTGTGGAGTATGTTTTCATTTCAGCTTCGGACCGGGTGGCCACTGTCCTATGCCGGAAATTTGGAATTACCCGAACCAATGACATGGTTGTCGCGTGGATACGATCCGGCCAATACCTGCCGGAAGGGGGAATCATGTCGCGAAACCTGTGCGGTCTGGGCGGGCCCGGCCCGGGAATCACTTTGAGGTAAGATTGTGTGCGATTGCATGGCACCAGGCCGTTCGAGAAAGCTCGATTACGCCGAACGATGGTTTCGCGACGGACTCGCAGTTTGCCGTCCTCCGGCTTTCGTTCAGTCCGTTGAAGCCGACGTAAGCCGGGCAAAGGAACTGATCGACCGAGCTCGCGCGCAGGGGCTCCGCCTGACGTACGCGACATTGTTCGTACGCGCAGTGGCGATTGTTCTGAAATCGCACCCCGATCTGCATGTCATGGTCTCCGGGAACAAAGTGCATCATCCCGGCCGCGTTGACATTGCTGTTTCGGTCGCCGCCGACAGTGTCATCACACCGGTTCTGGTCATAGAAGGAGCGGATCAGAAAACTCTGCCTGCGCTTGCAGATGAGATCGTACGCCGGGTTCCTGAAGTTCAGAAAGCCGACCGTGAATTGCAGGCCGCCCTGCGGCGATGGGGCTGGATTCTGCCGTTCGGAGTTCTGCGTCGGGCACTGCTGCGCTTTCTTTCCCGGTTCATGGCGTTCCGCCGTAAGGGCGCAGGAACCTTTCAGGTAAGCGTGTTATCCGGCGTGGACAGCTTTGCTACTCCGCTCTTCAGCACCTGCGGCATTCTGACGGCCGGTCGCGTCAGAGATCGGGTGATAGTTATTGGCGGCAAACCTTTGGTGCGACCAACCGTGCATCTGACCTGTTCAGCCGACCATGGAATGTGGAACGGCAAAGCCTGCGAAGCGTTCTTGCTGGCTGTGCGCGAAGTGCTCGAAACCGACGTGCTCTCCGGCGAGATAGGAACTGATATGGGCGCCGGCGAACTGAACACTCCATCACCTATAGGCCAATAAAGCACGCGGCTTGCGAGCCGGGCGATGAGGGCAATTGCAAAAACTGATATGCTCTTGTCGAGACTCCCCACCGGCTTCGGTGGATTGGGCTGAGTATAGCGTCCCGGGTTATTAAAACTGGAGCGAATATGATTCGGGTTACTCTCGGTGGAAGTGAGCGATACCGGCGTTTCTTGAGACATTCTCTTCTGGCCGCGGCAGTCGCCGCTTGCGCAAATGCAGCTGTAATCACTGTTACTACAACCATTCAGGCGGCAGTCGATGAAGCAAATTCGCGTGACACGGTGCGTGTGCCTTCTGGTATCTATCACGAGAATGTTCTGGTCAACAAAGATGGCATCACGATAGAGGGATCGCACGGTGCAATGCTGGATGGCACTGGGCTGCCCGGCGACACCGGGATCACCGTGTCCCCCAAGGCTCCGGATTCAGCGATTCACGGGTTCAACCTGACTCGAATTCAAATCCTGAATTACTCGGTGAATGGAGTACGTCTGGAAAAGGTTCAGGGGTTCCGGATTCGCGAGGGTACGTACACTAACAACAATCAGTACGGGATTTTCCCTGTCCTCTCGTCCCATGGCACAGTCGAACTGAATACCGTTTCGGGCGCGAATGACACGGGGATCTATATCGGGCAATCTTCTGACATCCTGATAAGGGCGAACCTGAGCAGGAACTGTGCGATAGGTTTTGAAGTGGAGAATAGTTCACGGGTTCACGTCGAAGGCAATGTAGCGACTGAGAACTCGACTGGCATTCTCGTCGATGTGCTGCCCGGTCTGGTTGTGACCTCAACGTCGAATGTGAATGTGAGGTCGAACGTTGTAATTGGGAATAACCGTCCGAATCCAGTGACCGACCCTGCAGATATTTTGTCTCTTCTCCCCAGTGGAGCTGGGATCCTGAACGTCGGGGGTGACACAGTTAGTGTGGAAGGCAATCAGGTCTTCAACAACAACACGGTCGGAATTGGCTTAATCCGATTGCCGGCCACGACGGCGAGCTTAGATCCTAATATTGACCCGGTGCCCGATGGGAGCCACATACGCAAAAACCTGGTGCTGCAAAACGGCTTGAGTCCAGACCCGAAATCTGCACCGGCGCCTGGATCCGATTTGGCATGGGATGGCTCCGGACAGGACAACTGCTGGGATCGAAACCTTTTCAGGACATCGTTCCCAAGCCCACTCCCGTCGTGTGAGCGTTAGGTGAACAACCCGCAGCCAGCAGCAGCCCGCGCTTCAAAATGCTGACAAATAACCTGCATGTCCCGCTCTCTTTTCCCGATGACCCGGCAGACCTACCATTTCGAAATGTAACCAGCTAACTCTGCGAGGCTGCCCGTGAACGCCAAGGGTGCCGGGCTGGATACTCAGGCTTTGGCGCCAGTGTCATTTACCCGGCGCTCCTGATTGAATTGCCCCCTTACAGATCTATCGACGGCGACCGTGCAGGTTCGAGGGATGGTAATTGTCTCGGACTGGGACCGTCTCGCGCCGATGCCGCCAGCCCTCAATCCTGTGCCAAACTCGGCCGAGCCAATTGAGCATTGTTGACTCCTTTGGGTACGATATCAGAATCCCACTGTAAAGTCTGCCCGGGACGCCGTCCTGCCGTTTCCTTACGTGCTCGCCCTGACCGGGTCGACAATCAAATTGACCATCTGATCTATCAGGCATCCCCACCAGGTAAGGCTTCCTGAAACCTTCAGATCTTTTCACTTCCATTAAGATCTGACTATCTGACTTACATCAGACGCCTGCTGTCGCATCAAGATGTCAGCTCCCGGGACCTAAAGAGTGCCCAGGTAGGTGATCAGGGTCGGCCTTTTCGCTTCCTGTCAGAAACGTCTTGAACAGAGGGCTGAAGCGTTCAGCCGCCTGCGTCTTTCGTGGTGACCAATTCATGCCAGGCATAGACGGAACCGCACCAACCGTCATCGCGTAAAGACTGCAAGGCCGCGCGAGTTCTCGTCAGGTAGTGGATGTGATCCGTTGCCCTTCCGGCGATCCAGGCAGCAAAGGACTGGACGTCGGCTTGCTCTACTCCGGGAGGAGAGATTTATGAGCGGAAAGACGGGAAAGCGCCCGACCGGCAGAAAGCCCCTAACGACTCGACGGCACGATAGTC
>JAUZEU010000389.1 GCA_030838885.1 Bryobacterales bacterium
GCTCGGTTTGAAACTGGAGCCGCGGCGCATACCGGTCCGGTTTTTCACTATCGATAATGTCGAGAGGCCCTCGGATAACTAGAGTCAGTGCGCGGCTATGTTCAGGCTTTCTCCAGCACAAAGTGCGTCGCGTGCTGAGTAGCGTTTTGCCCCGTCACAGAAAATCCAAGAGCGGGCAGGTCTAGACCGGTAAACAATGCTTCCCCCTGACCGAGCACGACAGGTGCAAGTGCAAAGTGCAGGGAATCGATCAGCCCTGCCCGCAGATATTGCCGCACCGTGGAAACACCGCCTCCGATTTTGACATCCTTGTCGCCCGCTGCCTGTTTCGCGAGCCTCAGCGCCTCTTCGATTCCGCCCGTAACAAAGTGGAAGGTCGTCCCGCCCTCCATCACCAGCGGCTCCCGTTCATAGTGTGTCAGGACGAACGCTTCCGCATGGTACGGCGGGTTGTCGCCCCACCATCCCTTCCATGAGTTGTCGGGCCACGGGCCGCGGATCGGACCGAACATGTTGCGACCAAGGATGAAGGCTCCAAAGTTTTCCATCGACCGCCGTGCGAACTCATTGTCCACATCGAAAGATCCGCCTTCCTGCCCATGCATCGCGCAAAATGTCTTTGTGTGGAAGAACCACTGAAAGATCTCCGGACCGCGCTTGCCCAGCGGATCGTTCAGGCTTTGCTCCGTGCCTGCGCTGAAACCGTCCAACGAAACACCAAATCCCGCAACTCGAACCTTCGGCATATGTGCGCGCTACTCGCCTCCGAAATTTATGCTATCGCCTGTTCGAGGGGGAGGTCATTACCATGCCACAATCATGAACTCCCTATGCAGAGAGTTGATGTCGGAAAGTCGACGAGAAGCCGACCTGTCAGTACCGACTGCGTCCATCGCCCGACTCGCCCTGCGGTTGGTATAAGCCAGCAACGCCTATGTGAAGTTCCCCTTCGCAACTCCCGACCTGCGGCGCCGCAGGTACGCGATCTGTTCAGGCTTCGAAGGCGCTCGCGTGGTCGAGATCTTCAATTAGTCCAGGCTGTGCCGTTGGGCGCCATCCCAGCCGTTCCTGCGTTTGCGCGCTTGAAGCCGGACAGTCGACACCCACGAAGAACCCGAGGAAGCCAAAATGGCTGGCTGCTTCCTCGGGGGATTTGGCGACGACCGGCACGTTCAGACCCCGGCCGATTGCGTCAGCGATCTCGCGCAGCGGCACGCCCTCTTCGGCGACCGCATGATACCGGGCTCCCGCGGAACCCTTCTCAAGCGCGAGCCTGTAGAGATGAGCAGCATCGAGCCGGTGCACCGCGGGCCAGCGGTTGAGCTGGTCGCCGACAAACGCCGAGACACCTTTCTCGCGAGCTACAGCGATCATGTAGGTGACGAGGCCCTGCTTGACCCGGTCATGGACCTGCGGGAGGCGCACCACCGACGTGCGTACGCCACGCGCCGCCACCGAAGCTGCTGTCACTTCCGAAACCCGGGGATACGAGGTGGAACTGGAAGCGGGCAAGTCTTCTTCGGTCGCCAGGCGTCCTGGCGCAACGAACCCGGTCCCGGAGGTGACCACCAGGGGGCGGTCAGAGCCTGCGAGCGCGGAGCCGAGAGCCTCAATGGCGCGCCTGTCCAGCTCACAGTTAGCCGCGAACTTTGAGAAGTCGTGGTTAAAGGCGGTATGAATCACGCCATCCGACATGGCTGCTCCACTGCGCAGGCTTTCCAGGCCATCAAGATCACCTCGATGCACCTGCGCACCAGCATCGATGAGAGCCTTGGCGCCCGCATCTGAGCGAGCAAGACCGAGCACCTGATGGCCAGCGTTGATTAGTTCCTGAACAATGGCAGAACCGACAAAGCCTGTAGCACCGGTTACGAAAACACGCATTGCGATTTCTCCTTTACGCTTTATGACCATGACCGCATCGCGGCCCGGTTACTTATTAAGATGGAGATAGAGAGAATACGATCCAGCTTGAGCGTCCGTATTATCTTCGCAATCGTCCGGGATCGCTATGGACCCACTCTCAGATGTGCTGTCGCTGCTGAAACTGCGCAGTTATATGTGCAGTGGCTTTGATGTGGGTGGAGAACTGTCGATGCAGTTCCCCCGGCATGAAGGCATCAAATGCTACGCTCTGGTTTCTGGCCAGTGCTGGCTGTCGGTGGAGGGCGTTCCCGAAGCGGTGCACTTAAAAGGCGGGCGATTGCTTCCTGCTGCCGCGTGGGCGGCCTTTCCGCCTTGCAAGCGACCTGACCTTGACGCCTGTTGACGCCCTCACGATTTTTGCGACCGCGCGGCATGGTGAACTTACTTCGTACAATGGCGGCGGGGATTGCTTTATGGTCGGCGGGCCCTTCGCCCTTACCGGGAATCATGCCAGCATCCTGTTCAGGTTGCTGCCGCCCATCGTGCAGATCCGCAAAGAATCGGACAAAGCGGCGATGCCCTGGTCTCTGGAGCGGATGATGCAAGAGTTGCGCGAGCCACAGCCGGGCGGCTTTCTGGTCGCACAACAGCTAGCCTACATGATGCTGTTCAGGCCCTGCGGCTCCATCTGGCGGAAGGATTGAGCAGGGGTGTTGGGTGGCTCTTCGCCCTGGCAGATAAACAGATGAGTGCGGCGATCCACTCGATGCACGACGATCCGGCGCATGGCTGGACGATACAGAAGCTGGCGGAGTGTGCAGGCATGTCGCGATCGATCTTTGCCCTGAAATTCAAGCAGACGGTTGGCGCGTCACCCATTGAATACCTGACGCGCTGGCGCATGCTGCTGGCCGGGGACAACCTGACGAATTCCAGCGATCCCACTTCTTCCATCGCCCTGTCGCTCGGCTATGAGTCCGAAAGCGCTTCAGCACAGCCTTCAAAAGGGTCATGGGCTGTTCGCCACGGCAATATAGCAGTGGCCGGAACCCGGCTTCCTCTTCCCGTAGCCCAGACAAAGCCGCCCGCGCCAATCGGCTTAAACCTATGGCGGGTTGATATATGCGCGGTTGACGGCGATGCCACAATGCTGTGCTACGTGCGCATTCTAAATATCTCCTATCGTGCAAGGGGTGCGCCGGGGTTAGGCCGACAAGCCGAGATCCAGCGGCTTTAGGGCCCACCTGCCGAGACTGTTCTTTTTCAAGCGTAGGTCGGGAATGCAGTTCCGAACATGGGCCGCTTGCTTATGGACTGTTCTTCCGTCGCTTCATCCTGAATGACGTCCCAATGCTCGACAAGGATTCCGTTTTGAATGTGTAGAATATCTGCGGCAATCCAATTCACAGGAGCACCGAAACCGCTAAATCGCCCGTGCACGATCACGAGGTCTCCCTCAGCCATGATCGTTCCCGGTTCGTACTTCAACGTTGGTGGGATGCTCTTGATGAGATTGAACAGACCGTCACGACCAGGTGCGATATGAGCGCTGTGTTGAATGTAGTGAGGGGACCAGTAGCGCTCGGCCGCTACGTAGTCCCGTTTGTTGAAGAGAGTGTCAAAAGCCTCAAGGACGAGTGCCTTGTTCTTTTCCTGTTTAGTCCGGCTCATTGAATTTTTCCTCGCAGGTAAAACTATGCCCTTCGCTTCCTCAGAGTCTCGATCCGTCGTCCACCAGGACACTCACTCCTTTGATCCAGCGCGCTTCACGTTGGGAGCTGCTCTGCTATTTCATCTACCCGCTCGGGATAGAACGCAACATGCCCTCTGATCTGCACAACAGCAGGAAATGGATCCTCGTACGACCACACCGCATTGACGGACTTCTTTCCTCCAGCGGGAACGCTGTAGTAATTGCAATCGCGTTTATAAGGGCACCAGGTAACGTAATCCGTCCGTTCCATTTGGGTAAAATCAACGTCCTCACCTGGAATGTATTGAACGGGCGGATACGCCGCTTCGCGGAGCGTCAGGGCGTTGCGGGTATCGGCAACTACACGGCCCGCGACGGACACGACAACGCGAGCGGGATTGCGCCGGATGGAAATCGGATGATCCGGACCTGGAAGCCTGACCTGCTTTTCTTTCATGTTTCGGTCTCCCTTTCTGCTCATGCTCAGCCCTTCAGGAACTGCGTGACGTGCTCAATAACAGCTCCGGGTATTGGTCTGGTGCGGGTAGTTACTCATAAGAAATGTCCTTCCGGAGGCGGCCCCGGAATTAGTCCGCGATCATCCCTCCATCCACCGGAATGGAGGCACCAGTCATGTACGACGCATTTGCCGAAGCGACGAAGGCGATCACATGGGCGATCTCCTCTGGGGCAGCGAGACGTTTGACAGGCACGGTTGAGACGAGCGCGGCTTTATTTTCATCTGTGTTGGTGAAGCGTGTGAGCATACCCGTATCTGTAGTGCCCGGAGCCACCACATTCACGCGCACACCTGTGCCCGCGACTTCAAGTGCAGCGGATTTTGTCAACCCTTCCACCGCATGTTTGCTGGCTACATAGACGGATGCTCCGGCAGCGCCGACGCTGCCATAGGCCGACGAGACATTGACGATGCTCCCGCTCCCCTGTGGCAACATCGCCCGCAGTTCGTGCTTCATGCTCAGCAGCACACCCAGTACGTTGCTGTCAAAAGTAGCCGCGTAGCTCTCTGCGGTCTGGTCTGTTACGAGACCGGGCACTCCTTCCGTCGCAGCGTTATTGACTGCAATATCCAGGCGTCCGAAACGCTTGACCGTTTGATTCACAAGGTTGCGCACGTCATCTTCATTGCGGACGTCAGTCCGTACAAAGATGGCCTCTGCTCCGAGCCCTTGTAGCTCGGCAACCAACTCTCCAGAAACTCACTCCCTGCTCAAGAGAAACTTCGTCTCGGCCAGTTTATTCCGTCACAGGAACGAGGCGGTACCCGCGGGAGGTAGCCTGGGCCTGAAGTTTGGCGAGGTCGCGGGTTTGGC
>JAUZEU010000400.1 GCA_030838885.1 Bryobacterales bacterium
GAGGTGGCTTTGGTTTTGCTTTCTCCGCATTCGGTTCCCAAAGTCTGGAGCAGGGAGAAATGGGAGCCGGTTTTCTTTCAAAAGCCTGCCGAACTGGGATCGCTGCTGGGCTTTGTTCTGCTGGAGGCGTGCCCGTTTCCGAAGTTGCTGAAGGGGCAGCGCTTCTTTGATGCGACCGGAAATTTTGAGGCGGAGGCCCGCAGGATCCGGCGGTGGTTGCTGCGGCCGGAAGTCCCGGCGCGTCCCGATGGGGTGCTGACTGGTTCGGCTCTGGATCTGCGCGCGAGAGTGGGGGAGCGGCCGGGGTTTGCATGGGATGTCGATCACCTGGTTGCTGATGAGTTTGCCGCGGCCTGCAAATGGGATTTCGAAGCGGTGCATCGGGTCGATTGTCTGGGACGTACGCGGGCGGGCATCCTGGGCGACCTCGGGCATCTGGTTCAGTTGAGACTGGCAGGCATCGTTGAGCAGAATCGGGAAACCCTGGTGGAGTGGTGCAGAAATCACCGTCGACTGTTTTTGTTTACCGGGGTGGCCGAAGCAGACCGGGATTTTCTTCATTTCGGAGGCAGAGTGTCGGCGATCTTTGCGGTAAATGCGCCAGCGCGCGAACGAGCAAGCTTTGAGGCGATTCACGCCGCGCTCTTTGCCGTACCCCGGGACGAGGACGTGTGCGCGGCGATGCTGGGTGATGCCGCCCTTTGTGCAACCGGACTGCTCGAGTCCGATTTCGAAGCCGGGTCGCGGTTGGGGTGGATGTTGGTCTCGGTACTGCGGGCGGCGGAACGGTTTGCGGAGGCTGTGGAGACTTTGGATGTGATGGAGAACGCGGCACGCGGGCGCGGGGACGAAGGCGCTTTGCAGCGGATTCTGCGGGAGCGGTCATGGCTTTGCGAAACGTCGGCTGACGAGGTTATCGGCATTCTTCCGACGGCGGGGCCGGAAGTGACGCAACTGGGTTTTCAATTCGTTTGAGGTGAGGGGGATTGGTTGATGCCGGTATCGCTGAAGGATCAGGTGGTGATTGTGGTGGGTGCGTCGAGTGGGATGGGGCGCGAGACGGCGATCTCTTTCGCCCGGGAAGGCGCGAAGGTGATGGCTGCCGCGCGTCGCGAGGACCGGTTGCGGGAACTGGAGCCGCATGGAATCAGGGTTTACGCTGCCGACGCGACTGACCCTGCTGCGATGGAAGGTCTGGCGCGGGCAGCGCTCAAGGAGTATGGCCGGATCGACGTTCTGGTGTACGCTACCGGGACCAACATACCGGACCGTGCTCTGACGCGGCTCACGACGGAACTCTGGGACATGATGGTGGGGGTGAATCTGAACGGCGCTTATTATGCGACGCGGGCGGTGCTGCCGGTTATGCGTGAGCAAAAGGCCGGGTCAATCTATTACATTTCTTCGAAATCCGCGATTATTCCGGATGAATCCGGGGCGTCTTATCAGGCGGCGAAGCGGGGGCTGGCGGGACTGGCACAGGCTGTCCGGGTGGAGGAGAAAGATAACGGGATCAGGACATGTGTGGTGTGTCCCGGATTGACGGATACCGAGATCATTTTGAAGCGGCCGGTCAGGACGCCGGCGGAGACGTTGGCAAAGGCGTTACAGGCGGAGGATGTGGCGGAGTTGGTGGTGGCTTTAGCGAAGTTGCCGGCGCGGGCGTGGGTGCCCGAGGTGCAGTTGTTTCCGGCGGGGCTTTGATAAACCCCGCCGGACCTGAAACTTACTTCATTGCGACGATGTGCACCCGGCGGTTTTTCGACCAGCACGATTCCTCGTGCTCATTGCAAATCTGCTTCTCATTTCCGTAGCTGACGGTTGAAAGCTGGTCGCCATTGACTCCGGCCGTCACCAGGTAGGTCCTTGCAGCCTGCGCACGAGCTTCTCCGAGCGCGACGTTGTATTCGGAGGAACCACGCTCGTCGCAGTATCCTTCCACGCGAAGCTTATAATCCGGGTACTGTTTGAGTATGGTGGCAAGTTCCTTTGAATCGGCCGCCAGGGTTTTTACTGCGTCGTCACGCAGGGTGTGGCGATCGTAATCGAAGTAAGCGTCCTGGATGTGGCCGAGAAGTTCGTCGATCCGGGCGCGGGTGGCGGCATCCGGATAACGCGGTGCTGGAGCTGCAGCAACAGGCTGTGGCTCGCGCTGAAATTCACGCACCGGGGCCGGTGCAGGCGCGGGGTCTGGCGCCGGTGCAGCGACCGGGGCTGCCGTGTGTGGGGCGACGGCGACCTGCTTTTTTGCGCAGGCGGACGCGAAAAGGCACAGAGCTCCGGCAGCGGCAAGATTCAGATAGAAGCGTTGTTTCACGTTTAGAAAATCCCTCTGCAGGGAGTTTGACTGTTTTGGCTAACGTAAACAATCCTGTCGGGACAGTATCCTGAGCGGTCTACACTGGCAGGACAGGTGCGCGCATTATCAACTTATTCGCGGAAGCTTCGTCCGCCACTGGTTCTGTTAGCCGGATTCGGCGGCTTGCTCACGTTCATTTTGGCTGCGGCTTTGGGAACACTCTACATGCTGGATCGTGTTCGGGATGATGACCGCCGGATGCGGCAGGCGTTCATCGACCGTTTGGGGGAGCTGGAGCAGATCCGCTCCCAAATCTATCTGTCCGGCACCTACGTTCGCGACTTTCTGCTTTCTCCGGACGCTGGGGGAGCCGAGCAACAGAGAGCGCGCCTGTCCGGAATCGAGCAGGAGACGCGGGCGCTGCTGGAGCGGTACAGCCGCCTGCAGGACGGCGAAGAGCAGGATACATTGCGCGCTTTGCAGGAGGAAATCGCCACTTACTGGGAATTGATGCACACTACTTTTAACTGGAGTCAGGAGGAGCGCGATCAGTTGCGCTATTCGTTCTTCTATGAACAGCTGGTGCCGCGGCGTACCACAATGCTGCAAATCGCCGATCAGATTGGCAGTATCAATCATCGGGGTCTGGCCCGTGCGGAAGAGCGATTCGCTTTGTCTCAGGGCAACCTGCGCTGGTCACTGATAGCAACCTTCGCGCTGACTCTGCTGGGAGGCACGGGGCTTGCACTAATGACGGGCGCCCTGACTCTGCGGCTGGAAAACCAGCTGGAAAAACGCGGGCAGGATTTGCAGGAACTCTCCGCACGTCTGCTGCGCACGCAGGAAGAAGAGCGGCGTATGCTGGCGCGGGAACTGCATGATGAAGTAGGGCAGTCGCTCTCGGCCATCATGATGGAGGCGGGTACGGCGGAGTTGACCCAGGACCCGGCAGAGGCGCGGGAGCGGTTACGCGCGATCGGGGCATTGGCCGGAAAAACGCTTCATGGAGTGCGCGATCTGGCGCTGTTGCTGCGCCCCTCGATGCTCGACGATTTTGGTCTTGTGCCCGCGTTGAACTGGCACGCACGCGAGGTGACCAAGAGGACCGGACTGGCGGTTCGGGTGAGCGCGGGAGATGATTGCGACGAGTTGCCGGACGAGCACAAAACCTGTATCTACAGGCTTGTGCAGGAGGCGTTGCTCAATGCGACCCGCCACGCCGGCGCGCGTGAACTTCACGTAACGGTGAACCGAATTGGCAGTCGCGTACAGTTTTCCGTGCACGACGACGGCGCGGGCTTCGATAAGCGACGGGTGCGTGGGTTAGGCCTGCTCGGGATGGAGGAGCGGGTGCGGCGCCTCGGCGGCGAACTGAAGATCGAGACAAGCCCGGGGCGGGGAACTGCGATCCTGGCGGAGTTGCCAGTGGAGGCTCATGCGGCAAATTCGCATTCTGCTGGCTGACGATCACACGGTGGTGCGGGACGGCCTTCGAGCGTTGTTGGGAGGACAATCCGACATGACCGTGGTTGCCGAAGCTGCCGACGGGCATACCTGCGTGGAGCTTGCATCGAAAGAAGCACCGGACGTGGTGATGATGGATGTCGCCATGCCTGGGATGAACGGAATCGAGGCGGCGCGGCGGATTCTGGCTGCCCAGGCAGGGGCGGCTGTTGTGATGCTCAGTATGCATCAGGACGAAAGCTATGTCCTGCGCGCCCTGAAGGCCGGAGCGAAGGGCTACCTGTTGAAGGATTCACCGCGGGAAGACGTGCTGGCTGCCATCCGTGCGGCTGCGGCTGGACGATCATTCCTGAGCCGGAAGATCAGTGCGATGTTACAGGAGGATTACGTTCGGCAGCTGGAATCGAAGGGCCTGGAAGACAGTTATGAGCTGCTTACGGATCGCGAGCGGGAAATTCTGCAGCTGCTGGCCGAGGGCAGGGCCAACAAAGAGGTTGCTTCTTTCCTCCATATCAGTGTGACGACGGTGGAAACGCACAGAGGGCATATTCTTCAAAAGCTGGCCTTGCATAGCACCGCTGAACTGATTTTGTACGCCGTTCGAAAGCACATCATTTCTTAACTTTTTAACTCGTCTGACATAATGTTGGATGCATGATTCAAGGCGGAAAACCGGCCCCTGTTGAAGACGCTGCGAGGACATTGTGCCCTTCCGTTTAGCGCTGGGTGAGCCCGTTGACAAAGGCCTGAGGTGTATTGTCAAGGAAGAAATCGAATCGGCCATTGCGCACTTACGCAAAGACGACGATTCGCTGCGGGGAGACGGGATTCACGAGGCACGCAAGAGTATCAAGAAAACACGCGCGATTGTGCGGCTGCTGATGCCGGGGTTGGGTGCTGCGGGGTTCCGGGATAACCGTGCGTTACGGGATGCAGGCAGGGCGCTTTCGAAACTGCGCGATGCCGCGGCGCTTATTGAAACCGTGGAAGTATTGAGTGATCGCTATTTTGCGGATCCTGCCATGGAGCAACTGTCGGTAGTGCGTTCTGCGCTGCGGCGAAACCTGGAAGATACGGTTCGAAGCGAGGATATTCGAACGGTGATCGGCGGGGCTGTGGCTGCGCTGAAGACTGTAAGGAAGCGCGTGAGCAAGTGGCAGATCGCGGGCGGAGGGTTCGCGGCGATCGCGCCTGGGCTGGACGCGACGTATAGGCGTGGCCGGAAGCGCCTCCGGCAGGCGGAAGCCGACCCTACATCGGAGAATCTGCACGACCTTCGGAAACGGATTAAGGACCACTGGTATCACGTCCGTCTGCTGGACGGGCCGTGGCGGCTGACGCTGAATGGCGGTTTTGCGTCCAGAGACAAAGAACTTCGGGAATTGCAGGAGTGGCTGGGCGATGATCATAATCTCACCGTGCTGCGGGACGCAATTCAGGCGGACCCTGACTCGTTTGGCGGGAAGAAAAATGTGCCCGCCGTGGTCGAGTTGATTGCCACAGCTCAGCGGGAGCTGCGGAAGCAGGCTCTTGCGGGAGCGGCACGGATTTACGGCAATAAACCGAAACTTCATCTGCAGGAAACGGGCGAGGCATGGGATCTGTGGCAGGGTACGACGAGCGTGCCGAAGCCTCTTGCGGCTATCCAGCCAGCCTCAACCGTTAAGAAACGTCGCGGTTCCGCGGCGTAGTCTATCAGGAAAAGGCAATGCAGAAGGCTGTTGTG
>JAUZEU010000406.1 GCA_030838885.1 Bryobacterales bacterium
CGTCTTCGCATCCGAAATAGAAATCTGGTTCGCTTCCAGAATCGTTCCCGTTGTCTGATCCAGATTGATCCGTGCGTTCTTCCATGTCACCAGTGCCGACAATTCAGAAGTCTTCGCATTCGTCAGATCCCGCAGTTGCTGCGTAACGAGATAAGTCGTCGATTCTCCGGCCGCAAACTTCTTCTGCTCCGCATCGTAAAGCTTCTGCTGAAGAATCCGGTTCTGTACCGCCGCATCATAGCGCGCACGCGCCTGGTTGATCGCAACCACTGCGTTCATCACATCCACCTGCGCCTGGTTCAGATCCCGCGCCGTGGTTAGTTGCTGCTGCCGCAAAGAAAGCTGGTCGATCCCGTAATCCGCCTGCGCCTGACGATTCTTCAGGCTGAACCGACCGCCGAACCCAATGCTCTCGGTCGGGAAGTTCTGCGCGAATACCTGCTCCAGCGCGGTGCCGATACCGCCCATAAAACGCGGATCCGCCGTAGTACCTCGCACGAGACGCGGCGTTCCCGCCAGCCCCGAGGTGGTACGGTTGCCAATCACCTGCACCGTGGGCAGCAGGCCGTTTTTCGTTCCAAGAGCATTCAATTCAGACGTCCTGATGCCCTGCTGTTCGGAAAGGATATCCGTTCGGGTAGTAAGCGCCTTCTGCACCAGATCCTTCACAGGCGGAAGGTCGTCGGACGGGGTGATCTCAATTCGATCCATCGGAATAATGTGTGCCGCGGTAAGCGCCGGGTACGCCGAGCCGGAGCGGCTGATCAGATTCTTCATCTGCTCTTCCACTTGCCCCATGGCCACCTGCGAATTCACCAGCGCGAGCTTCGCAATAGCAGCCTGATTCTGTGCAGTGGCAAGGTCCAGCTGAGCCACCGAGCCAAGGTCAAGCCTGCGCTGCGTTTCCGAGACAAACTTCTGCGCCGTATCGAGCGCGTTTTGCTTCGCCTTTACATCCTCGAAGTCCCCCACCAGCGTGAAGTAGGTGTTCAGAACATTGGCGACAGTACGTGTGACCTGCGTTTTGAATACCAGGTCGGACGAAGCAAGATTGATCCTGGCGATCTCGATGGTTCTTCCGCCCACAGCCGAACCGAAACCATTCAGAAGGTTCTGCGTAAACTGCAGAGACAGATTGGGCGCGACCGACGGATTCAATACGTCAGAGGGAGCGTTTTCATTGAGGTAATGGTTGTTGTAGCTGAGCGTAACAGAACCCCCTGAAATAAAACCCTGCTGATAACTGCCTGTGTAAATCCGCTGGTTCTGCACGAGCACCGGCGTGACGCTCTGGGTCGCGTTCGGTTGCGGCAGGCTGCGGTGGCTGAACGTGGTGGATTCCTGGATAGTGGGATCCAGCGTTTGCGTGACCGGGCCGATCTGCGTCACCGTCGCATTGTTGGTGGTGCGAACTGTGCCGTTATTGCCACCCGTCACACCTGCGGCCTGCTGGCTTCCGAGCACGCCCTGACCGGACGCGTTCGAACTCGCCTGCGTGGTCGGGTTGGGTACACCGGGCAAAGCGCCGCCCGCCTGACTGCGCTCCAGGCGCCACGCGAGCAGGATCGGATTGTAGCGCGCGATTTCGAGATCGATATTGTTTTCGAGCACGAGCGACACGGCATCGTGAGCCGTGAGATACAGATTGCCGCCACGGATCAGATCAGCGATCCTGCCCAAATTGCCGAGACGCACGGGAGGAATTTCGGCGGGCATGTAAGGCCGGGTGAAAATCGGCCCGACAGGACGAATGGGCTCGATGCTCAACTGCTGGGCCCATGCTGACGGAACAAACAGGCAAAGCCCGGTCGCAACCGCCTTTTGAAACCGGGGACTCATTTGCGCACCTTCCCGGCCATGGCTTCTTCCAGCGAGACATGATTCACTTCCAGCGTGTCTCCCACCGCCTGATCGAGAGCGATACGGGCATGGCTGTAATTCGCCATGGCCTGCACTTCAGAACTCTGTGCCGAAGCGAGATCACGCTGATCCTGCACCACCTGATATGCGGTTGACGCTCCCAGTTCATACTTTCGTCTGTCGCCTTCAAAGGTCTGCTGCGAGAGCATCCGCGCCTGCACCGCGGCATCGTAACGAGCGCGCGCCTGCTGGATGCCAATCACGGCGTTCTGCACATCCACGCGCACCTGGTTGATCTGCTTCTGCAGCGTCAGCTCGTTCTGCCGCATTTCGATCACGCTGGTCACGTAATCCGCTTGCGCTGCCCGGTTCCGCAGCGGAATGTTCAGCGAAATTCCCGCCGAGTAGTTTGGGTAGTTGCGGCGGATGATCTGCGCGAGCGCGGTGCTGTAACCGCCGGCAAAAAGCGGCGCCGCACCCTGTGCCAGCCCAAACGGAGTGGCATCGCCGCTCAGGCCATTGTTAGTCAGTTCCGCAAAGGCCTGTAGCGTGGGCCGGAGCGAACTCCTGATGCCCGCGAGGTTGGTCTTATTGCTTTCCAGGTTGATGCGATCGGTCTCGATTTCCACGCGGCTGCTCATCGCCTTTGCAACCAGTTCGCCGATCGGGCGAACCTCGTCTTTTTCGGGGATGACGATTTTGTCGAGCGGAACTATGTGGGTTTCGGCCAGATCGGAAGTCGCGACACCCTGGCGGCTCAACACGTTCTTCAAAATGGTCTCCTGCTGCAGCAGATTCGTCTGCGAAATCAGCAGATCCTGCTTCGCTGCGTAAAGTTGCGACTGAGCACGGGTCACTTCAATCTCGGCCAGAGTGCCGATCTGCAACTGCTTTTGATTGTTGTCCAGTAACTGCTGCGCGGTGCCCACCTCTTCCTGCCGCGCCTTCAGGTCCTGATTGAAGCTGACCAGATCCCAGTAGATATTCAGGGCGGCGGTGACCGTGGTCATCACCTGCTGCTTGAACTGCAGGTCCGTCACCTTGATGTTGTTCTTCTGCACCAGGATGTTGCGGTTATTGACGGCGCGTCCAAAACCGTTCAGCAGGTTCTGAGTAATAGTGAAATCGATATTCGCCGTGGTGTACGGGTTCAGGCTGAAGAACGCGCTGTTAACCCTCTGATACTGGGTTGTATAGCTGAGCGTGGAAGCCGTTCCGAAATGCGAGTTCTGCGTGTAGGATGCCTGGAATGATCGGGTATCGAAGATCAACGCCTGGGTGCCGCTCAGAATCGTGTTGCTCTGGGGGGTGGTGGTGTGGGCGAAATTGGAAAACGCGGTGATGGAAGGGTCAAAGGTCTGAATCGCCGGGCCGAGCTGAGTGAGCACGCTGGAGTTGACGCCGCCGCCCGAAACTGCGGGCGCGCCATTCGTGTTGATACTGACGCCCGCCAGACTGACGCTGCTGGGCCCCGCCGCCACACCCTGGCCCACGCTGCGAAGCAGACCGCCGCCTTCCGCGCGGCGCAGCACCTCACGGGCCAGTAACGGACCGTAACGCTGCACTTCGATATCGATATTGTTCTCCAGCACCAGAGCCACCACATCCTGAGAGGAAATGTAGATGTTGCCCGCTTTAATCAGCGACTCGAGCCGCGAACTGTTCGCGAGGTGCACGGGGGGAATTTGCCGGGCTTCATAGGGGCGGGTCAGCCAGCTGCCACGGTGCTCCACCGGAGCATCGATTCTGATCTGCGACTGCGCCAGGGCGGAGTTGACGGTCAGTAACAGGGCAAGAAAGACGGAAGGCGCTTTGCCGGTTTTGAGGCCGGGCACGAAGGTCGATTCCCGCGAACTCAAACCACGATCTTTATGGGCGTTCATCTACTAGATACCTAACGGGAATTCCCGGCCTTTGGTTCAAAGATTGTTTGGAACGGTGGTGACTCGGCTTGATGATGTGCCACGAATATTACGCACGAGATGCTCGGCAGTACGCACCAGGCTTTATTAACCCTCAATGGTATAGTAGCCGTTTGTGACGCTGCAACGCTCGTTTGTGGAGCCCGAATCGGGCCATATTCTCGATATATTTCAACAGACTGGCGCATACCTCACCGGGCACTTCCGTCTCACCAGCGGGCTGCACAGCCCGAACTACCTGCAATCGGCTATCGTCCTGCAATATCCTCAACATGCTGAGACGCTCGGAAGGGCGCTCGCGGCCCGCCTTTTCGAACTTTCAGGTGGGAAAAAGATCGATCTGGTGATTGCACCGGCACTGGGAGGGCTCATCATCGGGCATGAGGTAGCCCGTGCGCTGGGCGTGCCGTTTCTTTTCACGGAACGTGATGCGGATCGCAGAATGTCTCTGCGCCGCGGCTTCGTACTGAAGCCAGGCGACCGGACGGTTGTAGTGGAAGACGTGATCACCACGGGCGGCAGCACGAAGGAAGTGATTGAAATCGTGCGGGGGGCCGGCGCCGAGGCTGTGGCGGCAGGCTCCATCATCGACCGCAGCGGTGGTGCTGTAGACCTGGGAATTCCCAGGTCCGCGCTGGAAACTCTGCACGTCGTCGCATATGAACCAGACAAGTGCCCCATGTGCAAGGCGGGCGAGCCGGTGGTAAAACCAGGCTCCCGCCCCGCGTAGGCGGCCCTCACGCGTGTCGCGGAGAATCCGCATTACCCTCTCCTATGACGGCACCAATTTTCACGGCTGGCAGGTTCAACCTGGGCTCTCCACCATTCAGGGCATTCTGGAAGACATCATCAGCGAGATGGACGGGAAGCCTGTCCACGTAGCCGGGTCTGGCCGGACCGATGCGGGTGTTCATGCCGAGGCGCAGGTGGCTGCTTTCAGCATCGATAACCCTATCCCTCCCGACAACCTGCGGCGGGCAGTGAACCGACTGCTTCCCCCCGACATTCGCATTCTCGACGCGGTGGAAACGGATCCGAAGTTCCACCCCCGCTTCGATTCCATTGCCAAGACTTACCGTTACGTTTTGTTCCGTGGTGAGACATGTCCGCCTTTCCAATGGCGCTACGTTCACTACCACCCCTATCCGCTGAATGAGGCGAAGATGGTGGAAGGCGCGAAGGTGTTCGAAGGCTCACACGACTTCACGAAGTTCTCCGCCAAAGACGACCGGTCCATCGAGAGGTCGAAAGTGCGGACGATCTACAGTTCCGGCATCGAACGCTCGGGCGATCTGCTGATCTATACCGTGAGGGGCGGCGGTTTTCTCAAGCACATGGTGCGGAACCTGGTGGGCACGCTGATTGAAATGGGGCGGGGAAATCTGAGCTCTAAACGTATCCCTTATAAATCGGGCAATACCGTACCGGCCAAGGGCTTGACGATGGTGTCGGTGGAATACCCCCGTGTTACCCTGAATCCGTGAATCGCCTCTACGACATAGATCCCGGCCCGGACTCGCCGGAGATCGTTCGCATGATCGTTGAAATTCCCCAGCACTCGGCGAATAAATACGAGTACGACGGGGTTTTGGGCGTATTCAGACTCGACCGTGCGCTCTACTCCCCGTTGCATTATCCGGGCGATTACGGCTTTATACCGGGAACGCTGGCAGAAGACAACGATCCGCTCGATTGCCTGGTGCTAGTGCAGCAGCCAAGCTACCCTGGCGTTCTGATCGAAGTGCGGCCGGTGGGCGTATTGAACATGGTGGACAGCTCGGAGCGTGACCAGAAAATTCTGGCCGTGCCGACGCGCAACCCGCGTTATGACGAGATCCACACTATGGACCAGATCTTCCATCATGTGCGACGGGAAATTGAACACTTCTTCTCTATTTACAAAGAGCTGGAAGGTAAGGTCACCACTATGGAAGGGTGGGGCGGCCCGCGCGAAGCACGCAAGGCGATCGGCGATTGCCGGCAGCGCTATCTTGATCTGAAGAAACAGCAGGCTTTGGTCGAGCCTGCTGCAGTTTAAGTCGCTTATACCCGAACCACCCATTGCCGCCGGTACATGATGTACGCGGCAACGAACATCAGCCCTGTATAGGCCAGTGCCCACAGCAGCGATGCGTTGATGGGTGAGGCAAGCGGCGCGAAGACGTTTTGGTAGATCACTCTGTGCAGTCCGCTGATGTTGAGCGCCTCATCCAGCAATTCTGAAAGCATGTAGATCGTGATGGGGTTCAGGCCCATGATTACGAGCGGCTTGACCATCCGCTTATGGCCCAGTGCGTCGATCAGCCAGAGAAACGCGGCGAGCAGGATAAAGTCGAGGCCGGCCATGAAGAGGCTGAACGACGTGGTCCAGAGCTTTTTGTTGATCGGCAGCCAGATGTTGCAGACTTCGCCTGCCGCGATCAGCAGCGCGCCGGCGAGCATCATCCAAAGTATCTTCTGCCCCAGCGTTTTTCTGAGGCTCAACAAGTGGCCGCACAGAATTCCAAACAGGGTGGTAGCGATAGCGGGGAGGGTACTGACGATGCCCTCCGGATCCCAGGTCTTCGTGCTGTGGTAGTTGTGCGCGCCCAATACAATGCGGTCGATGTAGTGGGCAAAGTTGCCTTCCACATCCAGTCGTCCGGCGCCGAAACCGGGAACGGGAAAGAACGCCATCAGCAGCCAGTAGGACGCGAGCAGTCCGATTAGCCAGAGGATCTGTCCGCGAATGTTTGTGTTGAGATAAATCGCTACTGCGACGAGGTAGCAGATCGCGATGCGCTGCAGCACGCCGAGCAGGCGCTGCGTGGAAGGGTTGAAGGCCGGCGCGGCATAGACGGCGATGCCAAGCAGATACAGGATGACTGCACGCTGCAGCGCCTGCCGGAATAGTGCGGCGCGGGAAACACCGGCGGCCAGGCGTTTGGCGAGAGAGAGCGTGAGGGCAACTCCGACGATCCAGAGGAAGGAAGGGAAGACCACGTCGGTAGGGGTCCAGCCGTTCCATTCGGCGTGCTGGAGAGGCGCGTAAACGTTACGGCCGTCGCCGGGATCGTTCACGAGCACCATGAAGGCCATGGTCGCGCCGCGGAATGCATCCAGGGCCACAAGACGTTGGGAAGCTTTCGGGGGACGGATCGGCTGCTGGAGTGGAGTGGCCATTAGGTGATACTACGCATGATGACCTGAAATACGCTGGCAGACAAGAGCGGCGACCGGGTCACCCAGGCTCCGGGCAGGATTTATGATGGAAGGTATGGCGCAAGTGCACGTGACTGAAGCCGAAGCACTACGCGACTTCCATACTTACTCAAACGTGTGCGGGAAGGCGCTGAGATTGTAATTGAAGAGGACCATCGGCCGGTGGCTGTAATAAGAACGCCCCAGGGTCCCGGCCGTTCGATCGACGAGGCAATCGCAATTGCCGAGGCATTTGAAGCGCGTCTGGGATACGCGCCACTGCCTGACCCTGACTTCGCCAAAGATGTACAAGAAGGCATCAACGCCCATAGCATGCCTTGGGACGGGCCTGCCTGAGACTGATTGTCGACTCGAGCGTGTGGGTCGCTGCCGAGCGCCGCGCGCGACCGGTGGCTGAGCTGCTACGGGCGATCAGAAGCTTGAGTGGCTCGGTGGGGATCATGATCTCTGCGATCAATGTTTTCGAACTCTGCGTTTTCGAACTCTGCCGTGGAATCTTGCAGCGAGGACGTCCGCACAAATGGAGCAACGGCAGCGTTATCTGCAAGAGAGTTTTTCGGCGGTTTCCATCCAGCCTTTCACGAAAGAAATGGGTGAGATGGCGGCGAGGATCGATGGGGATTCCCGCAAGGAAGGCAAAGTGATTGCGTTCGCTGATTTACAAATCGGCGTAACCGCACTCTGGTTCGGCTACGAAATCATGAGCGACAACCTTCGGCACTTCAGCATGATTCCAGGTCTTGTGGTGAAGCGGCTCTGAGTCAGCGCGGTACGCTCAAGGTCGGTCTCTAAACTGATACAACCGGATTCAAGCCCCCGCCAAATGCCGTTCCAGATCTTCCAGTCGGAAGCACGTTCCATCCTCAGCCCCGTCTCCGGCTTTCTCATCCAGGCCGGCTTCACCCACTCGCTCACCCCCGCGCGCAACTGCACCTTCGGATGCAGCTACTGCTACGTCCCCACCATGCGCGTTCAGGCAGGTCTCCGCCCGGATGACTGGAATCACTGGGGTCACCACACCACTTTCAAGACAAATGCCGCCCAACTGCTCGCCAAATCCCTCCGGTCCGGCCAGGTCATCTACTGCTCTCCCCTCACCGACCCCTATCAACCAGCCGAAGCCACGCAACGCCTCATGCCCGCCATACTCGAATGCCTTGCCGCCGCCGCGCATCCGCCCGCGGCTTTCGTCATCCAGACTCGCGGTCCCCTGATCCTGCGTGACATCCCCCTTCTGGTGGCAGCCGCGAAGCGCACCCGCCTGCGCGTCAGTTTCTCGGTCACCACGAATCGCGAAGACGTCCGCCGGATATTCGAACCACACTGTGCTCCTGTAGAAGAACGCTGGCAGACCATCAAAGCCCTGCGCTCTGCCGGCATCGCAGTCTTCGCTACCCTTGCGCCGCTGCTCCCCTGCGACCCCGAGCCTTTCCTCGCACGAGCCCTCGCCGAAACGGCCGGCCCTGTCATCGCCGACCCGTTTCACGTTCGGGAAACGAAACGCTCCGGAGCGACCACCCGCGCCGCCGCCATCGAAATCTGCAATCACCACGGCTGGACCGAGTGGCTGGAACCCTCCTTCCAGATCGGGATCCTGAGTCAGATGAGCAGGCTCGCAGCCGCCCAACGCCGCGCACTTGGCTACGGCCCGAACGGTTTCGGCCTGCTCGCCCACGCCGATATCCCCGGCGAGATTCAGCCGGGAACATAGCTGCGCCTGGTGGAGTCTATAATTGTGAAGGCAGTTTTCGAGGTACCTGTGAACGGCTCCCTCTCTCTGAACCTCAATTCGAGCCTTACACCCGAGCAGGAACTGGCGCTCGAGGATCAACGCCTCATTTCCGGCCTTCAGGCTGGCGATGAGAGTGCTTATGAACAGCTCATCGAGCGGTTCCAGACGCCGGTATACAGCCTTGCCTGGCGGCTTTTGAGCGATCCCTCCGACGCCAGCGACGTGGTGCAGGAAGTGTTCCTGAAGATCTTTCGGAATGTCGGCAGTTTCCGCGGCGACAGCACCCTGCGCACCTGGGTCTACCGCATCGCAGTGAATGAAGCGCACAATCGCCGCCGCTGGTTATTCCGGCACCGCCGTGGCGAAACCGGAATCGAAGAGATATTTGACGATTCCGAAGGGCGCGAGCGGCCCCTGACGGATTCCGGTGAAACGCCCTTCGATTTCACCATGAACCGGGAAGCTCAATCGCTCCTGGAGGAAGGGCTGGCCGCCATCAATCCCGTGTTTCGCGCCGCGCTGGTTCTGCGCGAAGTGGAAGACATGAGTTACGAGGAGATCGCGGCCATCCTCGAAGTTTCCATGGGCACCGTGAAGTCACGCATCATGCGGGGCAGGGAAGCGCTGCGAAAATACCTGTCCCACCGTCTGGACAGCGCGCCTTCCATGGAACTGGTGCCAAGGTCATGAGGAGAGTTTTGAGCGGAAGCAGCGGAAATTTGGAAGACAAGCCATGGACGATTTGAATTGCAAAAGCGTGCGCCAGGCCCTTTGGGGTTTTCCTGCGCATTCTCGCCAGGACGGGGATCGTTCAGTTATTGCCTCGCACCTGAGCGCCTGCCGGGATTGCGAAGAGCACTATGGCGAAGTCCGGTCCCTGCGGGCCGGTTTGCAGCATCTGCCCGTCCGCCCGGCGCCGCCACTGCTCACCACCCGCCTTCACGTCATGGCATCGCGGGAACGCGCCCGTCAGATCACGCGACGCGATTTCGGAACCTGGCTCGCCGATCGGATCGCGCGCATCCGGCTGTCCTTCGACAACATGCTGAAACCGTTCGCCGTCCCTGCGGCGGGTGGGCTTCTGGCGTCTTTTCTTTGCTTTGGAATCATCGTCGACAGCCTGCATTATGTTCCCGACTGGCAGGAGGATTTGCCTATCGGCTTCTCCTCCGAAATCGGCATAGGCGAACTTTCGCCGTTCTGTTTCAAGGGACGGGACGTAATGGTGCAGTTGAGCGTGGATTCCGCAGGCCACGTCACGGATTACTCCATGCAGCCCGGGAATGCTCATCCCTCCGCCGAAGAACTTCAGGAGATTGGTAACCTCGTCCTGTACAGCACTTTCACTCCGGCCATGCGCCTCGGCCGGCCGATTTCCAGCAAACGGATGTTTTATATCGGGCACATTAGTGTGAAGGGTTAGTACCCAAAAGCTTAGTGGCCCGCCAAAAACTCGGACAACA
>JAUZEU010000450.1 GCA_030838885.1 Bryobacterales bacterium
ATTCGGGGGCTGACTTCATTTCTGCCGCCTCTCCGTATTCCGCGCCGGCACAGACGGATATTCGACACTTGTCAATCAGTACTCCGGCCGCCGACACGGGGTGGAAATTATTTACCTGCGGCGCGGCACGATCCGAGCGTAAACCGAACGAGCCGGTCAGCCGGCGCGGGTAACGTATCCCAGTCCTTCCTCCCAACTTCAGCGTGCGCGGGCTCTTCGGCTCCGGGACCTGGCTGCGACTCGGGATATCGCCGCTACCGGGTATGACCCTCCTCTTCGGACTCGGCTACCGACCGGGATTTTCGAACCTCAATACCCGCAGCCTCACGTGTCGCCTCACGACCGACCCGCACCAAATTCGCGGGTCAGGATGGCATCGCTATCGAGTGTCGGGCTGGTTCATCTCTGCTTCATCCGATCTTATCGTGGCCACTATTAAGTCTCATCAAATAAAACTGGCTCGCCCCCTCACTGCGTCGTTCAGAAATCAAGCGGTGTCAAGAAGATGCGCACCATTAGAGCCGTGATTCACTGCTGTGAACTGTGACTATCACGATCTAACCTTCTCTTCCCATTCACCGTCCGCCATATTGGAACCAGCTAAGGAGAGCATGGATTGAAAATGCGTTTGTTCCAGCACTGGCTGACCCATTCCCTGATAGTTGTTTCGATTACCGCGATATCTTCGACACGCGGAGCAGCCCAAACGCCCGAAGTGACAGCAGATTCCGCTACCTTTTTTGAGACCCGTATTCGGCCGCTACTGTCCCAAAGTTGCTACAGCTGCCACCAGCGGATGCACATGGGTGGGCTTGAGATGCAGTCGCGTGAGGCACTTCTCAAGGGCGGCGCTCACGGACCCGCCATTGTTCCGGGCCACCCTGAGGAGAGTCTGCTGATCCAGGCGGTGGAATATAAGCATCCAAAGATCAAGATGCCTCCCAATGGGAAGCTCAATGAGGGTGATATTGCCCTGCTCACCAGCTGGATTAAAGCAGGGGCAATCTGGCCCGAAACGCCCGCGGTATCGGAAAAGGCGGCAGCAGAATCCGGAAAGCAGGCGGAGTACAGCATCACCTCCGAACAGAGAAAGTTCTGGTCATTTCAGCCGGTCCGGAAGCCGGCACTTCCTGAGGTAAAGAATTCGGCTTGGGTACGCAACGATATTGATCGCTTTATCCTGGCGAAGCTGGAAGAAAAAGGCCTCAAGCCCGTGAGACCGGCCGACCGCCGTACCCTGATACGGCGCGCTACCTTCGACCTTACGGGACTCCCCCCCACCCCCGATGAGATAGAGACCTTTCTCAAAGATCAATCTCCCGACGCGTTCGTCAAGGTCGTCGACCGCTTGCTGGCGTCTCCCCGCTACGGGGAGCGGTGGGGGCGGTACTGGCTCGATATCGTCCGGTATGCCGACAGCAAAGCCGGATTCTTCGAGGACCCTTACCCTAATGCGTTTCGCTACCGCGATTGGGTAATTCAGGCCCTGAATCAGGACATGCCCTACAACACGTTCCTGAAAGCTCAGGTCGCGGCGGATTTACTGCCGATTTCTAACACAGACGAAAGCAAGGAAAAGTTGCTTCCGGCCCTCGGGTTCCAGTCTCTGGGAAATCTCGGATTCGGAGGTATGGGCAACGACGATCGGGTTGATGTGCTCACTCGCGGCGTTATGGGTATCACGGTTGCCTGCGCCCAGTGCCACGACCATAAATACGACCCCATCCCCACAAAGGATTTCTATTCCCTGCTGGGCGTCTTCAAAAACACGGAATCAGACCAGTACCCGCTTGCTTCCCCGGACGTCGTCGCCGCTTACGACGGCCAGATGAAAAAGATCGCGGCCATGGAGGCTTTGATCCGCGATTTCGAAGAAAAGCAGAACAACATACTCACGGACATCTTTACGAAGCAAACGTCTCGCTACATGGTCGCCAGCTGGAAGGTGCTGTCCGGGCTGAAAACAGAAAAGACCGCGGCTGCGGAAGACAAACTCGACGGGGAAACCCTGGGGCGTTGGGTTAAGTATCTGAAAGACCCCAACAAGGACCACCCGTTCCTCAGGAAATGGTATGAGACCACCGCCAGCCATCCCACCGTCAGCCAGGTAAAAGCGGTTGCCGACGAGTTCCAGACATTCTTCTTATCAGTCTGCGCTGAGAAGAAGGCAATCGATGACCGGAATTATGTGAAGCTTGGCGGGGCCACGGGCGTGAACGACGATAAAAAGCGCCGCGTCACCGAACTCGAATTCCTGGATGGTCTGAAAGGGAGACTTTGGGCCGATCTTGCCGGACCCCAGTATATGAACGTGGGCGACGGTATCGTTTTCCCACGGGGCGTCTTCTATTACGGTCCGGAACGTATGGGTACCGATGAGGCCGAAAAAGTCCGGCAGATGACGCTTGCCGAAATGGGAGTTAAGGATCGTCCGAAGGAACCGATCGAACGCTTTCTTTATGGCGAGTGGAAAACCCACCTGGAGACAATGTTCGCGGAGTTGGATTCTCTGAAGAAAGCCCTGCCTCCGCCGTATCCTTTCCTGCACGCCGTAAAGGACGTCAAGAACCCTGCCAACATCAAAGTTCAGATCCGTGGAGAGGAAACCAATCTGGGCGAAGAGGCGCCGCGCCGCTTCCTGCAGGTTCTCTGCGAAAGCGAATGCAAGCCGTTTACTCACGGGAGCGGAAGGTTGGAACTGGCAGAGGCGATCGCCAGCCCGGACAACCCTCTCACATCGCGAGTGATTGTGAATCGAATCTGGGCTCACCATTTTGGGGAAGGCATTGTTCGATCCCAGAGTAACTTCGGTTTGCTAGGTGAGAAGCCGACTCATCCCGAATTGCTGGATTACCTCGCCTCACGGCTGGTCGATAACCGCTGGTCTTTGAAGGACCTGCACCGGCAGATCCTGATGTCGGCTACTTACGCCCTGAGTTCGGACCAGTTAGCCGAAAATAACGAGAAAGATGCTGAAAATCGCCTTCACTGGCGCGCCAACATCGAGATGAGGCTGGATGTGGAGTCTCTGCGCGATGCGCTGCTGACCGTTTCCGGGCAGCTCGATGACAAGATGGGCGGACCACCGGTCGCGCTCGACGACAAAAATAACCATCGCCGGACTGTTTATGGTCTGGTGAACCGCAGAAGGCTGGACGGAACTCTCGCACTGTTCGATTTCCCGGATCCATCCGCCACCAGCGAGGGACGTGTTGCTACGACAGGTCCCTTGCAGCGGCTCTACTTCCTGAACAATGCCTTTGTCGCAACAGCGGCCGACGGTGTCGTCAAACGGGTCTCTGCCACAGGCGCCGATCCGGCGAAGATCGACCAGGTATATCGAATCCTGTTCGGAAGACCTCCGGCCGAATCGGAGCAGCAACTCGGCCTGCAGTTCCTGAAGCAGGGCGCAAACTCATGGCCTGAATACGTTCAGGTGTTGCTTAGTTCCAGCGAATTCATGTCGGTTAATTAGGGAGAAACCAATCATGATGAACAGACGCGAAGCATTGAGACAGATGGGTGCCGGCTTCGGTACCGTGGGCCTCGCCAGCATGATGCGGGCGGCTGAAGGCGGCAGGCCCCTGGCGCCAAAGGCGCCGCACTTCGCCCCTAAGGCTAAACACGTTATCTACCTCTTCCTGAACGGCGGCATGTCGCACATCGATACGTTCGACTACAAGCCGGAACTCCAGAAGCGCGACGGGCAAGCTCCTCCAGGAGGCAAGACTTTCATCGATCGGGCGTCGGGCAACATCATGGCCTCGCCTTTCTCCTTTAAGAAATATGGGCAATCCGGCAGAGAAGTCAGCGAACTATTCCCGAAAGTCGGCGAGATGATCGACGAGTTCTGCATGATCCGCTCCATGTATACGGACATCGCGAACCACAACCCGGCCATACTCCTGATGAATTGCGGACACAGGCTTGGCGGTCGTCCCGCGGTGGGCTCCTGGATCACGTACGGGCTCGGCACGGAAAACCAGAATCTTCCCGGATTTATTGCGATGTGCCCGGGCCTCCCGTATGCCGGGCCGCAGCTCTGGTCCTCGTCATTTCTTCCTTCCAGCTATCAGGGTGTTTACATCCCGCTAAAAGAGAAGGAGATCGACAGCCTGCTACCGAATATTCGGAATGCGCAGGGTCTCCCGAAGAGGGAACAGGAAAGGCAGCTCAGCCTGCTCGATAAGGTGAACAATCAATACGTCAGCCGGCTTGGTACGCAGCCTGAACTGGAATCGAGCATTCAGGCCATGGAAGTTGCCTACCGGATGCAGACCGAAGCCCCGGATGTTTTCGATGTCCGTAAGGAGAGCGAAGCGACGCGCGCTCGTTACGGAGAGGGCGATTTTGGCCGGGGCTGCCTGATGGCTCTGCGGCTGGTCGAAAAGGGAGTTCGCGTCGTCCAGGTTTATTACGACCATTACCAGCCCTGGGACAGCCATGATGATATCCGCGTACATTCGAAACTGGCACGAGGCGCCGACGGACCCATCGCGGCCCTGATTCAGGATCTGAAATCCCGGGGACTCTATGAGGACACGCTGGTGGTTGTGGGCACTGAATTCGGACGCACTCCGATGGTGCAGGCCAGCGGGCTCGAGAACATAGGGAAAGGTCGTGACCACAACGGTGGCGCATACACCGTTCTGCTCGCCGGCGCGGGCGTGAAGCGCGGCTTGGTCTATGGAGCCTCCGACGATATCGGGCTCAAAGTGGCTGAAAATCCGGTTCATCCTCACGATCTTCACGCCACGATTCTGCAGATTATGGGCTTCGATCACACACGGCTCACCTACCGATACAGCGGGCGGGATTATCGCCTGACGGACGTGGCGGGAACGGTGATCAAGCCGATTCTGACATAGGCATTTTTCAGGGTGAACGCCATCCGGCTCGTTGGCGGCTTGCATTATCATGAGAGCGCGGATGAGAGTCCTGACCATAAGGCATAGACAACGGCATCTGAGGACCTGCGTTTGCCTCGCGGTCCTCAGTACCTGTACCGCCCCGGCCCAAACGCCGGACTGGGGCGCTAAATCGCAAGAGGCAAAACAGGCCATGTCGGCCGGCAGGTTTGACGTGGCCGTTATCCGGTATCGTGAGCTCATTAAAGCCTTTCCGGATAACCCAGGGATGGCGATGAACCTGGGCCTGGCGCTTCATTCTGCTTCGAAATACGAAGACGCGGTGGTGCAGTTTCAGAAAGCCTTGCAAATGCAGCCCTCGCTCCCTGCGGCCTGGTTTCTGCTCGGCCTGGATTACCAGAAGCTGAACCGGCCCAAAGAGGCCGTCGCCTCGTTGCGCCGGGCCAGGGATCTCGATCCCGGTAACGAGAAGGTGCATCTCGAACTCGCGGATGCACTGTTCCAGTCAGCGAACTTCAGTGAGGCTGCCGCTGAGTTTGGATCGCTTGCCGACGCGAACCGATCCGATCCGAAGGCGTGGTTAGGGCTTGGCCTCAGCTATAGCTCTCTGGCTGGCCAGGCATTTGAAAAGATGGAGCGCGATTTCAGCCATTCGGCCTACGTCTATATGCTTTTGGCCCAGTCGCGCGCCGATCAGCATCAATACCGCTCCGCATACCAGAACTACAGGAAGGCACTCAGTCTCGATCCAGGCCTCGCCGAAGCGCATAGCGCAATCGCGGATATCTACCGCGCAACCGGGCATCCTGACTGGGCGCAAGCAGAGGAGACAGCTATAGAGACCGCCACTGCTGTTGGTTGCGCTGCCCCTGGCTTTCCCTGCCTCTTTGCGGAGAAGCGATACGACAGTATTCTGACCGCCGCCAGTAACCAGAGGACGCCCGAATCCGGTTACTGGTCGGCACGCGCGTACCAGGCTCTCGCACTGCGGGCTCAGGAGACCCTGGCCCAACTCCCGCCGTCCGCGGAACTGCATCAGTTACTGGCCGTCATGTACGACCTGCAGGAACTCTATCCCGACGCTGCCCAGCAATGGCGCGAGGCCCTGAAACTTCAGCCAGGAAACCGGAACTTCAGGAAAAAGCTCGCCTGGTCATTATCGGGGTCGGGGGAATGGGAGGCCGCAGCTGCAGCTGCAGCCGAATTGCAGAACCAAGATCCGGGGAATACCGAGATAGCATTCCTGCTTGGTGATGCACTGCTGAACCTGCAGCGTCCGGAGTCGGCGATCCCACAACTCGAGGAAGTAGTTTCCCGCGAGCCGGCCAATCTTCGCGCACACGCCTCGCTCGGACGAGGTTATCTGCTGATTCGAAAACTTCCGGAGGCGATTCAGCATCTGGAGCGGGCCCTCCCGTCCGACCGGGACGGCGCGATCGCGTACCAGCTTGCTCAAGCCTACCGAGGTGCAGGGCAAGCTCAGAACGCCACACGCCTGATGAAAAAATACAGCGACATTAAAAAATTGAGCGAAGAGGCCAAAAACCGGGCGAACGAGATTACCGCACCAC
>JAUZEU010000460.1 GCA_030838885.1 Bryobacterales bacterium
AAAGGTTGTGAAGTGCTCGCGCGAAGTCTCGTGATCGAACCGTGCGCCGTTGAATTCAGAAAGGGTCGTGGCCGAACGGGGTACCGACCGAAAGGATCTGCCCATCCCCGTGCGCGCGTAGCTTTCCGCCAACTGCCGGTGGCAAGGTGTGCACGCAGCCGGCTCCACATAGTCCGGGCCGGCTCCAAACAATGTCGCCGTGCAGAACCATACCGTCCCCCACAGCGCCGGTCTGATTGTCGCCGCCGCACACCCGGATTTCCTTTTCTGGGGATCCGGCTTTACATCGCTTCCTGTCTCTGATAATGTCACCCCCACAAGGCAGCCGCATAGCTGCCCAAGGGTGCAGAGGAGATTCTCTATGTTGCGACTCAGAGGGGTTACGGCTTTTATTTGTCTTGCCGCAGGTTTTGTAAGCATGTTGCACGGCCAGGCAGGATCCTCCACGCTTACGGGGCGCGTGACGGATTCGACAGGGGCGACCGTTCCCAAAGTCAACGTTTCCATCGTCCAGACAGAAACGAACTTCCGGTCTCCGGCGGAGACCAACCAGGATGGCATTTATCGTTTACCAGCACTCTCGCCGGGCACTTACAATATCACGTTTGAAGCGCCTGGATTTAAGAAATATGTTCGCGGAGAAGTCGAACTGCGTGCCGGCGATGTTCTCGCTATTGACGCTGTGATGCAGGTGGGCAACGTAAGTGAATCGATAGAAGTAAAGGGCTCCGCACAACAGTTAGAAACGGAAACGTCTTCCACTGGTGAACTGGTGTCGGGTGATACTTTGCACAAGCTGCCGCTGTATCAGCGGTATATAAACAGCACGCTCAATCTTACGCCTGGTCTGTCGATGGGGGGCTACGGCTATGGCGGTAGTCTTGGTGCGTTTCACCTGGCGGGGCAGCGCAATGGGGCCATCGGCATATTTGAGGATGGCGTAAACGGCAATGAACAGACCGGCGGAACAACCACCATCAAGCCGGTGCAGAATTCTGTGGAAGAAGTGAAAGTGCTCACCACGACTCTGCCGGCCGAATACGGCCATTCTGCCGGAGGCGTGATCGCTGTAGTGAAGAAGAGCGGCACCAACGATTTCCATGGCCTCGCCGCCAATTATGGACGCACGCGCCGCATGCAGCACCGTTTGTTCTTCGATAACCTGAAGACCTCAGACCCCCGGCCCGGTTTTCCGAACGGAATCCCGACGTGGTTCATGGACCCGGAAGCCAATGTCAGCGGCCCCATTCGTCTGCCGAAGATATACGACGGACGCAACAAGACGTTCTTCTTCTTCGGATATCAGAAGTTGATTGAGAAAAAGGCCGCACAGGTCATCGTCAACACCCCGACCGACGCCATGAAGGGGGGCGATCTCAGCTTCGGAGGAGTTGGCTTTCCAATCTTCGACCCTGCGACGACGCGTCAAGTGAATGGCGTGTGGCTGCGCGATCAGGTTCCCGGCAATATCGTGCCGCCCAGCAGGATTGATCCTGTCGCGAAGAAGATCATCGCGCTCAATCCCTGGGTTTCGCCCAATGTGCCCGGAACGCTCACCACCACAGGGCCGAACAGTAACCTGATTACTGCCGAGAACTCACGCACATTCTTTGAGGACTACAGCACGCGTGTGGATCAACAGATTAATCAATCCTTCAAGATTTACGGCAGCTGGACTTATAACCACCAGAGTGGCCTTAACAGGCCGACTAACATCGCGATCAAGGCCTTTGACGGCAGTCAGGGCTTTGAGAATCCTTTCACGCAGAACAACGTCTCCGCTGGAGCGACCAACATCCTTAACCCGACCATGGTGAACGATATCCGCGCTGGTTACTACCGCGTGCGGAACGATCAGTTCTCGTACTCCTCGGGCGGAAACTGGCCCCAGCAGTTGGGCATCCCTGGCGTCGACAGCGCGCTTATGCCACAGTTCGGCGCGCCCAGCGTCGACCGCAACGTCGAGCGCTACGCCGCTTCCGGTATCTACGGCCTGATCGGCAACGGCAACAGCCGCAGCGTCTACGAAACCCTGTCCCTGCGTGACGATCTGACTAAAGTCTGGGGCACGCACGCCTTCAAAATGGGGTACGAGCTTCTGTACTTCCGGCTTAATTCCACACTCACGAACCGTCCCAGCGGGGCGTTCTATTTTGATACTATGACGGCCGGTTTGCAGCCCGATGGACAGCCCGCCAATAACACAGGCAATACCTTCGCCGGATTCCTGTTCGGATCCGTCCGCGAAGCTAATTTCGATGCCGAACTAACGTCCTGGCTGCCGCGCGACAGTATCAACAGCTTCTATTTCCAGGATGACTGGAAGTTCAGCCCCACACTTACCTTCAATCTCGGAGTGCGCTACAGCAATGAGTCGCCGTTCCACACGAAGTACGGGTTGGAAAGTAACTTCGATCCCACTGGAACTGATAACCTGACCGGTCTGAAAGGTGCCATCACTCACCCGACAGGAACGCTGAATCGGCGGGATAATAACAACTTCCAGCCGCGTATCGGCGTCGCCTGGCACCCCAGGGAAAAGTGGGTTTTCCGCGGTGGCTTTACGGTCAACACGGTGGATGTCAAGTTCCCGTCTTCACGGATGCAGTTTGACGAATACGTGGGGGTGAATGACCAGATCCGCGCAACCGGAGACCCCCGCCCGCTGTTCCAGTTGAGTCAGGGACCGGCTCCCGTCACCTTCGCCGGAAATGGCAAGAACACCGCTGCTTATGTGAACCCGAGCGGCAATTACAGTGGCCGCAATGTCGAGTGGTGGGATCCAAATCTGCGCAATCCGTACGTGCTCAACTGGAATGCAAGCGTGCAGCGTCAGCTTTCGCAGAACTTCCTGCTGGACCTGAGTTATCAGGGGTCCGGCGGCATCGGGCTGATCGAACGCTGGCAGTACAATACGTTCCCCGTCGACTACGCCGCGAATGACCCCTCACTGCGCGCCAAAGTCTTCGCCAAGCCGCAGGAATATCGCCCGTTTCCGAATTACGGCAACGTCAATATACGCTCCAACTTCGGCCACTCCACCTACCATGGCGCTACCGTTAAGCTGGACAAGCGCACGTCTCAGGGCCTGACCTTCAGCACCTTCTATACGTTCTCCAAAGCAATTGACAGCCAGGATAATGACAACGACGGCACCGGCGTGGCGCCCATCCAGAACCGGTCGCTGGAGAAGGCACGCGCCGGCTATGACCGGAACCACCGCTTCATCACCTACGCGACCTACGAACTGCCGTTTGGCAAGGGGCGGAAATGGATGACAGGCGGCGGTGTGAAGAACGCGATTCTCGGCGGCTATGAGATCGCCTGGATTCAAACGCTGGAAAGCGGCAACCCGTACACCTTCGATTTCGCGGGCAGCCCGGATAACTACTACCCGACTTTTGTCGGTAACCGCCGCCCGAATCTGGTTTCACAGCCGAGCTTGCTGCCGAACTGGGGCGACGTCGGTGGCGACCGTTTTAACCAGGCCAACCGGAACCCGATCATCGATATCAACAACTTCGCCTATCCGGCCGCATTTACCCCCGGCAACTCGGGCCGCAACATCATGACGGGCACGCGTCTGCTCTGGACTCAGCTCTCGGCAAAGAAGAACTGGATGATCCGGGAGCGTCTGGGCGTGCAGTTGCGATGGGATTTTCAAAACCCCTTCCATAACTACAACTGGAACAATCCCTCTACGACGGTGGATTTCACCCAGCGGAAGCTGTTCGGAAAGCTGCTGGCCGACCAGCGCACCGCTTCCACGGGAGGCCAGGCACTGATGAATCTTACCCTGCAGCTGACCTGGTAGTTGGGCGGAAGTGCGGGGCGGCGCAGCCTCCCCGCACATCGCACCCGATTGACTTCACACGGGATTTCTTATATAAAAGGCCCAGTTGCGTGGAGGCTGTATCCCAATGAACCGACGCCTGTCTTTGCTGCTTTTGCCGGCGCTGGTATGCGTTTCCTCCGCGCAAAAGCCGGATATGTCTCAGATGCCGGCCGATGCACACGCGCCGCTTTTCCGGCAGAAAACTCCGCAGGCCGGAAAGCTGACGGACCGCGTCGCTTCAGTACTCCCCGAGCAGCCGGGCGATGCCACTCCTATTCCGCATCGCAACTTTATCGACGATGAAATCTTCGGTGCGATGAAGCGCGACGGTATCCCTCATGCGCCGCTCGCCACGGACACTGAATTCATTCGCCGGGCCAAACTCGATATCGCCGGGCGCATTCCGTCGCCTGCGGAGGTGCGGACTTTCCTTGGAGACAAGTCGCCGGACAAGCGGGAAAAACTGATCG
>JAUZEU010000493.1 GCA_030838885.1 Bryobacterales bacterium
GCTCTGCCTGACCGTGTGCGCTCAGCAGCCGAACTGTTGGAGGCGATCGATGCCGACAGGACGTTGATAGACCATCTGCCGAAGGCAGAGCGGGAACGTCTGCATCATGCCGTTGCACAGGTTTACAATCCAGACCCGGTGGCCCGCCGCCGAAGGCTCAAAGCAGCGGAGCGCGAGCGAAGTGCGGCGAAAACGGAACGCGATGGCGCAGTTTTGCATGAGACCGGAATTCGCAGTCTGCGCCGGCAACCCGTGTTTACTACGCCGAACGTCTTTCCTCCGGAGAACTTCGAACAGCATGACATGAAGGGGGACGAGGCAGATCGCAGAGAAGCGATTGAGCCTCAGCATTGCTACGTCTGCAAGCAGAAGTACACGGTGATCCACCACTTTTACGACCAGCTGTGCCCGGAATGCGCGAGCTTTAATTTCGGTAAGCGCACCGAGTCGGCGGATTTGCACGGCCGGGTGGCATTGCTGACGGGTGGGCGGGTGAAGATCGGGTATCAGGCGGGCCTCAAGCTTCTGCGGGCAGGAGCCACGCTGATCGTCAGCACCCGCTTTCCGGCGGACTCCGCGAAGCGTTATACGCACGAGCCTGATTTCGCGGAATGGTGCGACCGGCTGAAGATTTACGGCCTCGATCTGCGTAACACTCCGAGCGTGGAAGCGTTCTGCGGGGAGTTACTGGCGACGCTTCCGCGGCTGGATTTCATCATCAACAATGCGTGCCAAACGGTGCGCCGTCCGCCTGAGTTTTACAGGCACATGATGGAGAGCGAACGGGCGGCGCTGCAGAACACACCGGAGATGGGGCAGAAGCTCCTGAGTACTTTCGGGCAATTGGCTGTGAAGGCTGCAGGATTGACTCACGCAGCGGAACTCTCGCAGGTGCCGCTGGTACCTGAAGACCTGCTGGTGCAGAAGCACCTGTTCCCGGAAGGCCACCTCGATCAGGATTTGCAGCAGATCGATCTGCGTGGGCGGAACTCGTGGCGCTTGCTGATGGCGGAGGTGTCGTCAGTGGAACTGCTTGAGGTGCAGTTGATTAATGCGATTGCTCCGTTCATCATCAATGCCCGGCTGAAGCCTCTGATGCTACGTACTACGGAACGTGATAAGCACATCGTGAATGTGTCTGCTGTCGAAGGGCAGTTCTATCGGAACTGGAAGACCACGCGGCATCCGCATACAAACATGGCGAAGGCTGCGCTGAACATGATGACCCGGACGTCAGCGACCGATTATCACGACGACGGCATTCATATGAACAGCGTGGATACAGGGTGGGTAACGGATGAGGATCCGGCGGAAATTGCCGCGCGGAAGACGATGGAGCAGCGTTTTCATCCGCCGCTTGACATCGTAGACGGTGCGGCACGGATTGTGGATCCGATTATCAGCGGGATCAATACCGGCGAGCATGTTTGGGGGCAGTTTCTGAAGGATTACCGTCCGACGGACTGGTAGGACGTTAGTGTTGGATCCATGCCGGCGCGAACAGTTCAGAACCCGTTCCTCTGTCTGAGGATGTCTTCCGGATCACTTACAACGAGCCACGGGCGCCGGCAGAACAACGGTATATGAAGTGGCTCGATGACACATTAATACGGGCGTTAGCGGAATGGCGTCGCAGCCTGATCTGAAACCAACTACACTGGCCTGCACTCTACGAGCACACGCCCGGATTTCTGCTGACCCACCGCACTCACTATCAAACCGGCTTCATCTGCCAGTGCTCGGAATTCATCGAACGTCCGCTCCTTGCCGCCGACCAGGACGAGCATCAGCAAACCCGGCGATGCGTCCTCACCTGGGCCGGCACCCGTGAAAACTACCACGCGGCCATTCGGCCTCGCCGCTTCCGCGCAGCGCTTCAGAATGGCAGTCGCCTCACTGTCCGGCCAGTCGTCGAGGACGTTCTTCAATACATAGACATCACCGCCGTGGGGAAGAGTATCGAAGAAGCTCTGGCCCACCGTCGTCACCCGATGCGTTACTCCCGCTGCCTCAAAAACTTCAGGCGACCGGGCTACGGTCTGAGGTTGATCCACCAGGGTGCCGCAAACCGCTGGCCGTGCGCGCAGGATCTCGGCCAACAGCGCTCCCGTGCCACCACCGACGTCAACAACTGTTCGGACCGATTCCCAATCCGCGGGATTTATTATGATCTGCCAATCCGGTACGCCATGGCCGGGCACGCCCATAAGCTCATCGAACCTGGCAGCTATGTCCGGGTGTGCCTCCAAATCCTCCCAGAACCCACGGCCGAACGCCTCGTGATATGCCGGCTTGCCCGTGCGTACGGCCGGCAGCAGGGTTCCCACGCATGCGCCATGCGACTTCCAAAGCTATCAAGATCCAGGCTCAGAAGGACCGAAGCGTCCTGCAACTCGCGCGCGATGTCATTCAGGGCGAACCGGCCCGGAGCCGGCTGCTCAAAGAGCCCTTTGCTCACCAGATGGCGAAGAACTCTGTGCAACGAGTCCTGATCTGCGCCGGACGCGGCCGCAAGATCTGCAATCCCCGCGTGCCCCGCTGCGATGTGATCGGCAACCCGCAGCGTGGCGGCAACATGCACGCACCATGGCGTGCAGAGATCGGTCAGGTCCCAAAGGCTCATCAGGAGATGATGACAGAGTTATTTGCGGCATCCGCTAAACTCAATAGAGTGGACCTTGAACGAACCCTGCTCCGAAAAGTCGGCGAAGCGATTCATCGCTTTAAAATGATTCGAAATGGCGACCGCATCGCGGTGGCCGTCTCAGGGGGCAAGGACTCCGTAACACTTCTGGAAGCCCTGATCCTGTTGCAGAGACGGGCTCCCATCGACTTCTCGTTGTGTGCCTTCACTGTGGAGCAGGGCAAATTTCTCGCGCCTGTGCAGGCTGTGGGCGAATACATTCGCTCCCTCGGCATCGACTGGACTTACTACACCGATAACCCTTCACTCCGGTTGCTTGAAGAGCAACCCGGGCACGGTTGTGACCTGTGCAGCCGCTTTCGAAGGCGCGCCGTTTATCAGATTGCGCGCGGCCTGAAGTGCAATGTGATCGCGTTTGGCCATACCGCGGACGATTTCTGCGAATCGCTGCTTCGCAATATCATGTACACCGGTCGTATCAGCGCGCTTCCGGCGGTGACCTGGTCCCGTCAGCGCGATTTCCGCCTGATCCGACCGCTGGTTTTTGTGAATGAGGAAATCACGCGTGGCTGGGTAGAAGCGAAGGGTGTGCCGGTGGTTCCGTGCGGCTGCTCGCTTCGCACGGGTACGGTACGTCGCGGGATCCGCGAGACCCTCGCCGACTGGGAGCGCGAAACACCGCACCTGCGCGAGAACATCCTGAGCGCCATGGGCAACGTGAACCACGGACGCCTGCTCGACACCCGGTATCTGGATCTGGAAGGTGAACTGGACGACGAGCAAGAGGACGCCGCGCCTGCGACCGACTTGGTGCAGCTTCAGCCGGCATGAGTGAGGCGCGCAACCCCCAGGTCGTTGAGGAAAGCCGGCGGCAGATCGAGCGCCTCTCGAAACTCGGCTGGTATCACTCGATTGAGCTTCCCGACGGCGGCGTTATCGAAGGCCATCAGTCAGTTGATCAGTTGCGACGGCGCATCGATCAGTTCAGGATTCCCGCGGATCTGACGGGCAAGCGCGTGCTCGATATCGGGGCATGGGACGGCTGGTTTAGTTTTGAAATGGAGCGCCGCGGCGCGCAGGTGCTGGCCGTCGATTCCACAAAGAACACGCGTCTGCTCGAAGCCAAACATCTGCTGGGATCACGCGTGGAACATCACGTGGCCGATATTTGCCGGCTGACGTATAAGGACATTGGTACGTTCGATATTGTCCTGTTTCTGGGCGTGCTCTATCACGTGAAGCATCCTATACTCGCGCTGGAAAATGTTTGCGGGATGACGCGTGATATGGCGTGCATCGAGTCATTCGTTTCGGATCCGGACGTTTCGGCACTTCCGATTATGGAGTATTACGAGACCACGGAGCTTCGCGGCCAACTGGATAACTGGGTCGGCCCCAATGCAGCGTGTTTGATGGCGTTCTGTCGCACGGCTGGTTTTGCTCGCGTGGATTTCGAGAGCGCATTGGGCGAGCGCGCCCATGTTACGGGTTATCGTCAATGGCTGCCTGGCGAGCGGTACGGTAGTGCGCCGCAGGTCGTTTGTGTTGAGAATGCGAACACGCATAACCATAAGTTCTCGACCAGCGCGGATGATTATGTCACGTTTTACTTCAGGGAATACTCCGGTGAGATCTATCCGCAGATTGGGCCCTTTGCCGCTCGTCCTATCCACCAGACAGCCACTCAGGCTACAGTGAAACTTCCCCCGGGCCTCGCACGCGGATGGCACGAGGCGAGTCTGAACGGTGGTGTGCCGGTCAGGGTCGGACTTGACGATCCGGCTCCGGAGCCAGCGCCGCCGAGCGGAAAAATCTGCCTCACCCGCGTAGCCGATGGCAAGACTTTCGAAGACCTCCGCATCCGCACAGGTGAAGGCAGTTGCATCTCCGTATGGGCCAGCAATCTGCCTCTTGAAGCAGAGACTCAGCGGCTGCGTTTGCGCCTGAACGGAACGGATCTGCCGGCCTTGTGGCACTCGCCCGAAAGTGGTCAGATAAACGCGTTGTTGCCGGCCGGCCTTGAATCCGGCACGGCTATCCTAACCCTGTATTTCGATCAGACCGAAACAGAACCAACCCAAATCGAACTTATTTAAATGCCAGTCTTACTTACCTGCGATTCCCTTGAGAAATCGTTTGGCGCACGCACCGTATTCACGGGTATCGCGCTTAGCCTGCACGACGAAGACCGCATGGGCATCATCGGCCCAAACGGCGCAGGGAAATCCACGTTCCTCCAGATCCTGGGCGGGCTGATGTCTCCCGATAAGGGCATTGTTTCCGTTCGCAAAGGCGTACGCCTTTCGATGGTGGTGCAGGATCCTGTTTTTGACCCTGAGCTGACTGTCCGCGAAGTAATTACCGCCGCCGCAACGGACACAGAAGATCGCGATATCGAAGTTTCGAAGATCATCAGCCGGGTTGCTTTTCCCGATCCCGAAGCTACTACAGGAACGTTGTCAGGTGGATGGAAAAAACGCCTGGCGATTGCTGAAGCGCTCGCCACCAAACCGGATATTCTGCTGCTGGATGAGCCCACCAACCATCTTGATGTGGAAGGCATTCTCTGGCTGGAAAAACTCCTGAACTCTTCCGCATTCGCCTCCGTCTTCGTTACGCACGATCGGTACTTTCTGGAGAATGTTGCAACGCGTGTGGCCGAGATTAATCGTGCCTATCCACTGGGTCTATTCACGGCCTCTGGTAACTACAGCCGGTTTCTGGAAAAGCGGCGTGAGTTCCTGCGTGCACAGCAGCGCGAGCAGGACGCTCTGGCGAACCTGGTAGATCGCGAGATTGAATGGCTGCGGCGTGGCGCGAAGGCCCGCACCTCCAAATCGAAGGCTCGTATTCAGGATGCTTTTGAATTGCAGGACAAGCTCGCCGATGTGAGCGAACGCAATCAGAAGGGTACGGCGCTGGTTGATTTCACGGCTACCGGGCGGCAGACCAAACGGCTGATTCACTGCGAGGATGTCTCCAAAAGTCTGGGCGGCCGGCTGTTGTTCGAGAAGCTGACGTTCACGCTGGGGCCCGGCACGCGTCTGGGCGTGCTCGGATCCAACGGGTCCGGCAAGACCACGCTGCTGCGAATTTTGAACGGCGAGATGGAGACCGATACAGGTGAAGTGCGGCGCGCCGAAGGTCTCCGAGTGGCGTACTTCGAACAGACACGCGATAACATCGATCCTGAAACGCCGCTGCGGCGTGCGCTGGCGCCCGACGGCGACACGATCATTTTCCAGGATCGGACCACGCATGTTGCCGGCTGGGCGGCCCGCTTCCTGTTCCGGCAGGACCAACTGGATCTGCCTATCGGACGCCTTTCCGGCGGAGAACGCGCACGGGTTCATATTGCTCGCCTGATGCTGCAGCCCGCTGATATTCTGCTTCTCGATGAGCCCACAAACGATCTGGATATTCCCACGCTTGAGGTGCTGGAAGCCAATCTTGCGGATTTTCCCGGCTGCATCGTTCTGGTGACGCATGACCGTTATCTGCTCGACCGGCTCTCGTCGATTCTGCTGGCCATGAATGCCGAAGCGAAGGTCGAGTTCTTTGCGGAACTCTCGCAATGGGAGCAGGCGAGCCAGACAAAGAAGACTGCGGCGAAGCCTGTCGCGCGGAAGGATACTGCGCCTGCCGCGCCGGTCAAGAAAAAGCTCTCCTGGAAGGAAGCGCGGGAATACGAGCAGATGGAGGAGCTTGTGACCAGGGCTGAGGAGAGGCTCGATCAGAAAAGGACTCAGCTTGAGCGCCCAGAGGTGACTTCAGACCCGGCGCTCCTCACGACTACGGTGCAGGAACTCGACGCCGCGCAGGATGCGGTGGACGTGCTGTACGCTCGTTGGGCGGAACTTGAGGCCAAGCAGTCCTGAAGCGAAAAACGAATGACGCAGAAAAATAAAGCGGAGTTGCTCCGGAGGCTGCACAGCAGCCCTGAAGTTTTGGT
>JAUZEU010000499.1 GCA_030838885.1 Bryobacterales bacterium
ACCGATATTTTCAGACGTCTCATTCACCTGCGCCGCGAACTTAGCCACTTCCAGCAGCGCATCGTCCGTCAGGTTGAGCTTGATCCCTTCGGTTTCCATCAGCGCCGTATACTGCTTGGCCAGCGCATTCTTCGGTTCTTTGAGAATCCGCACAAAATCGTCCACGGTCAGCGACTTCAGTTCCACCCGAATCGGGAACCGCCCCTGCAGTTCCGGAATCAGATCGCTCGGCTTCGATACATGGAACGCTCCCGCCGCGATAAACAGAATGTGGTCCGTCTTCACGAACCCATAACGCGTGTTCACCGTTGTGCCTTCCACAATTGGCAGAATGTCGCGCTGCACGCCTTCGCGGCTCACATCGGGCCCATGCCCGCCTTCGCGCCCCGCAATCTTGTCGATTTCGTCCAGAAAAATAATCCCGCCCGATTCCACCCGGTCCAGCGCAATTCGCGTCACCTGATCCATGTCGATCAGCTTCTGCTCTTCTTCCTGCACCAGATAGTCCAGCGCGTCGGACACCCGCATATTGCGCCTCTTCGAACGCTGGCCGAACATGGCAGGCAACATCTCTTTGATGTTCATGCCCATTTCTTCCAGGTTCACGTTGCTCGCAATCTCGAACGTCGGGCCCCGGTCCTTTACTTCCAGTTCCACCATCCGCTCGTCCAGCTTGCCCTCGCGAAGCCGCTCGCGCAGCTTTTCGCGTGTCTTGCTGTTGCTGTCGTCCGCGCCATCCGGCGACGGGGGCACCAGCAGATCCAGCAACCGTTCCTCTGCAGCCTTCTCCGCGCGATCACCCACTTCATCCAGCTTCTCTTCGCGCACCATGTCGATCGCAATATCCACCAGATCGCGGATCATCGACTCGACATCGCGTCCCACATAGCCCACTTCCGTGAACTTGCTCGCTTCCACCTTCATGAACGGCGAATTGGCCAGCTTCGCCAGCCGCCGCGCCAGCTCCGTCTTGCCAACACCCGTGGGCCCGATCATCAGAATGTTCTTGGGCATCACGTCCTCCGCCATCTCCGGCGGAAGCTTCTGCCGCCGCAAACGGTTCCGCAGCGCAATCGCCACCGCCCGCTTCGCGTCCGGCTGTCCAATTACATACTTGTCCAGCTCCCGTACAATTTCCCGTGGGGTCAGTTCGTCCAGCACCGGACCCTCTTCAACCGATTGACTCGGCAAGTAGATCACCATGTCAGGCCAGTTCCTCGTAGGTCACGTTCCCGTTCGTGTATATACACGTCTGTCCGGCGATCTTCATGGCTTCCACCACCATGTCGTGCGCGGAGAGCTTCGTGTGCCGCATAAGCGCTGTCGCTGCCGAAAGTGCAAACGGCGCTCCGGATCCAATGGACGCAATATTCTCATCCGGTTCGATCACGTCGCCGTTGCCGCTAAGAATATAGGTGTTCTTCGTGTCCGCCACCAGCAGCAGAGCTTCCAGGTGGCGCAGAATCTTGTCGGTCCTCCACTCCTTCGCGAGCTCCACCACAGCGCGGGAAAGATTTCCGTTGAACTGCTCGAGTTTGGCCTCGAAACGCGCGAATAATGAGAACGCATCGGCCGTCGATCCCGCGAACCCCGCCAGAATCTTATCGTTGTAAAGCCGGCGCACCTTGCGCGCCGTGGATTTCAATACTTCTGAGCCCAGCGTGACCTGGCCGTCCCCGGCCATCACCACTTTGCCGTCACGGCGCACACAGAGCACCGTTGTGGAACGTATACGTTGCTTCATTTTTTGTTGAAATTTCAGTGTAACGCAGCGATTCTTTGTGGCATCCTGTTTGCACGCCCGTCAGCGAAAGCGACCGTGTACACTGCAATCGAAGGACGGCAGTAACGAGGTCGCAGTACTAAGGCAAGAGGAGATATGGAATACGTGGACAACTTTGCAAGCGAATGGAAATTAAGTCCCCCCAAACGCAACCCTGACGACGTAGGCTTCGACGACCTGGAAGATGACCCCGTCGAAGAAGAGGACGATCTCGCCGAGGGCGAAGAAGAAGAAGAAGAGGACGAGGAAGACGACGACGAAGTCGACGATGAGGATGACGACGTCGAAGATGATGAAGACGACGACCTCGAAGACGACGAAGAAGTCGAAGATGAAGATCTTGAGGACGAAGATCTCGATGAGGACAAAGAAGAAGAGTAAAAGCCGGCCCCGGCCAGCACAAGGCTCACCCGCTTCCGTGCTGGCCCGCCCAACCTTTTATTACTTAACCGGCAACGCAAAAGCAACCAGCGCATCGCCCGCGGGCGCACCCCAGTAGCTGCCTCCCCCTGCCATAATCACCACGTACTGCCTGCCGTCCCGGCCCATGTAGGTCACCGGCGTGGACTGTCCCACCGCATCTATTTTTCCCGCCCACAACTCCTTCCCCGTCTTCGATTCAAAAGCCCGAATCCGGTTGTCGTTCGTGGCCGCGATAAACACCAGGCCTGAGGCGGTCGCGATACTTCCGCCCAGATTCAGCGCCCCCGTATTGTGAACGCCCCTGGCCTCCAGTTCTTCCACAATGCCCAGCGGCGCGCGCCACGCAATATCGCCAGTGCTTGTGTTCACTGCTACCAGTTCCCCGAACGGGGGCTCCTGGCACGGGATATGGTTCGAGGGGTCCCAAAACCTGGCGTAGTTGCCGCCGAATGCAGCCGTGCGGGCGTACGTCACTTCACCCGTCTTCGGATCCGCTTTCTTCTCCATGTGCCCCCACTGCGCCAGGTTCATAATGTTTGTGAATACATATCCCAGCTTCGGGTCTACCGAAACGCCGCTCCAGTTCCCCCCACCCAGCGTGCTCGGATACGTAATCGCATTCCCCTCCAGCGGAAACGGCGTGAACGGACCGCCATTCACCAGATGCTGCTCTTCCACCAGCGCTTTGCAGAAACTCCCGTGTTCCGGAGTCTTCGTGTAGACGTCCTCTTTGCGAAAACTTGTCTTTGCCAGGGGCGGCGGCTTTACCGGAAACGGCTGCGTGGCGGACGTCTCTTCGCCCGGCACCACGCTCTGCGGCACCGCCCGCTCCTCCATCCCGTAGACTGGCCTGCCCGTTGTGCGGTCGAATACGAACAGCATCCCCATCTTGGTAATCTGCGCTACCGCGGGAATCTTCTTCCCCTCCCGACTGATTTCCAGCAGCGCGGGCGGCGCAGCCAGATCGTAATCTCACAAATCGTGATGCACCAGTTGCTGATGCCACCGGAGCTTGCCCGTCGCCGCCTCCAGCGCCACCAGCGAATTCCCGTACAGCCCGTTCCCGTGCCGGTCCGCTCCATAGAAATCCGACGTAGGAGCACCCAGCGGAATAAACACCAGCCCGCGCTCCACATCTACGGTCATGAAGCCCCAGTTATTCACGCCCGACCGGTTCTTCCAGCTCTCCCCCGCCCACGTGTCATTTCCAGGTTCGCCCTTGCGCAGCACCGTGTGGAAGGTCCAGATAAGCTTGCCCGTCCGCGCATCCCAGCCACGGATGTCTCCATAAGCTCCCGTGCTCGGCGCAGGCTCGTTGTTATTACTTCCGGTGATAACAATGTCTTTGTAAACGGTCGGAGGCGATGCCATCGTCAGCCGCGCATCCTCAAGGTCGCCCAACACCCCGCGCTTCATATCGACAAACCCCTCGTCTCCAAAACCCGGAGCCGGTTTGCCCGTAGTCACATCGAGAGCCACCAGATCGCTGCCCGCACTGGCAAAGACCCGCGCGTGAATGCGCGAATCGCCAGGCCAGTACGCCAGCCCCCGGCGCGTCACTACGCTGGCGAACGCATACTTCCACAGCACCTTGCCCGTCTCCGGCTCCAGCGCATAAATGCCATTCGGAGCCGTGATGTACATAATCCCGCCTACCACCACCGGCGTCACCTGCGATCCCGCCTTGCCACTGTGAAACGTCCACGCGCGTTCCAGATTCCCCACGTTCTTAGGCGTAATCTGCGTCAACGGAGAATACCGCTGCCCTCCGGGATCATGCCCGTAAACAGGCCAGTCACTCTGACCAAATAAAGACATCGCCGTGATACACCCAGCCAACAAAAATCGACCCATGTTCACCTAAGCCGCAGCCACGTTCAGTTGCGCAAGGGAAGCCCGCCGAAACTCCTCCCGCTTTTCCGGGAAATCTGTCCGATAGTGCGCCCCCCGGCTCTCCTCCCGCCACAATCCGCACTGCGCGATCAGCGTAGCCACCTCACAAAGATTCCGGAGTTCGATCCCCGTCAAGGTCGGCCTTCCTCCCGCGGCCTCCGCCGACCATTCCTGCAGCTTCTCGAGCGCCGCCTGCATACCAGCTCGGGTCCGCGAAATTCCACATTGCTCCCAGGTGAGTTCCCTCAGTTCTCTTTCACTGCAACGCGGCACCAGTATCCGGCTCCACCCTTGGTTACCCGTAAAGCTGACTCCTTCCTCCGTTGCCATACTCCTGCCCGCCCGCGCGCCGAATACCACGCCCTCAAGCAGCGAATTGCTCGCCAGACGGTTGGCCCCGTGCACGCCCGTGCAAGCCACCTCACCCGCCGCATATAACCCCGGAATCGACGCCCGCCCCTCCAGATCCGTCCAGACCCCGCCCATGGCGTAATGCGCCGCGGGATGCACCGGCGCGGCCACTTTCGAAATATCCACTCCATATGCCAGACAGGTCTCGTAAATGCGCGGAAACCGCCCCTGAATAAAGCCCGCATCGCGCGACGTCAAATCCAGCCATACATGCGGCGATCCCGTCCTCTCCATCTCCGCCACAATCGATCGCGAAACCACATCCCTCGGCGCCAGATCCTTCAACTCGTGATAGCGCTCCATAAACGCCTCATCCGCGTTGTTCCGAAGCACCGCACCCTCGCCCCGCAGTGCTTCCGATAACAGGAACCTCGGCGCGCCTTCCACATGCAGCGCCGTCGGATGAAACTGCACGAATTCGATATTGCTGATTCGCGCCCCGGCGCGCCACGCCATCGCGACCCCGTCGCCCGTTGCCACGTCCGGATTCGTGGTCTCTTTAAACACCCGGCCCAAACCACCCGTAGCCAGCAGCACGGCTCGCGCGAATACAGGCCGCAGCGTTGAACCGTCGAACGCAATCGCCCCCACCGTGCGCCCGTTCACCACGAATAAATCTGTAATCGCCGAATAACTCTCGAATTTCACGTTCGATAGCGACGATGCTTTCTTGTAGAGCGTGCGCGCAATCTCACGCCCTGTGGAGTCCCCATGAGCATGAAGAATCCGATTCCGGCTATGCGCTCCTTCACGCGTGAACGAAAGCTTCAGCCCATCCCGGTCGAACTCCGCTCCCCAATCGATCAGATCCTGAATCGCGGCAGGCCCTTCCTCCACCAGAGTGTGGACCGCCTGGCGATCGCACAAGCCATCCCCTGCATACAGGGTGTCCTGCTCATGCAGCGCAACCTCATCGTCATCGCTCAGCGCCACCGCAATCCCGCCCTGGGCGTACTCCGAAGAGGACTCCTGCAGCGAATCCTTCGCAATTACCAGTACACTCCCGGCCTTCGCCAGTTCGATAGCGGCCCGCAGCCCGGCAACGCCCGCACCAATCACAAGAAAGTCACAGTTCATCGGCACTGCGATTCTAACAACCGCCTGCCTAACTGTTTCAGATACGAATCGTCCAACCCACAAATCGGCGGAGCAGTGATTCAGGCCTGTAACGATTGGCGCTCTGCGCGGTTTACCGTGTATATCTGCCGGCGTTCGCCGGCGCCTTCGACAGCACAGCCTGCCCCCGGCGGAAAGGTCGTACCCATGCGCGCCATCACCGCGCTCGCGCTCTTCGTGTGTCTCGTTCACACTTGTCTCGCAAGCGATGCCTGGATCAAAGCCAATCGCCTGGGATCTCAGGCCTTTGAGGAAAAGAAATGGGCCGAAGCGCGCGCAGAGTTTGAAGCCTCGTGGCCCCTGGCCGAAACTCCGGTCGAGCAAGCGATCACAGCCAATAATCTGGGCGCATCGTACAACGGTTTGGCGCAGCTCCCTGACGCGCTCTCATGGTTCGAGCGCTCCATCGCCCTCTGGCAGGCAGAGCCCGGCCACTCGGCAGAACTCACCGAAACGGCCTTCGGTCTCATAGACGTTTACAGATTAGCCGGGCGCTTCAGCGCTGCCGAGCAAACCATCCGGTCTTTGCTTCAGGCCGATCTCCTCAGTGAGCACAGGGCGGCGCTTCTGAACATCCTGGGCGACCTCCTCCGCGAGCAGTCCCGCAAGCAGGAAGCGGTCGGGGTCTTTCAATCCTCTCTGGCCCTGAGTCCTGTTTCCGGCAAACGTCGCATCGAGGCATACCTGGGGCTCGCCGACATAGACCGCGGTACAGGCGATCGCAGCGGGGCTCTGGAGAAAACAGGCCGCGCAATAGCACTTGCCCGTGAGTTGGGCTTCGTTCAGTTCGAAGCTCTCGCGCTCCGCGTGCAGGGCCTGACCTGGTTTGACGCGGGCGACCTCGCAAAGGCTGAGCCCCTCCTCCGCCACTCACTTGCCATGTTCCGGCAAGAGGGCTCCTCTCCCCGGCAGATCGCCGTCGGCTTCAGTTCTCTGGCCCAGCTCTATCGCGATCAGGGCAAATACTCGCTCGCTGAAGACGCCTGGCTAAACGCTCTCGGGATTGAGCGGAAAGTCTCGGGTGAGAACAAGCCCCAGGCTGCAGCCTTCATGGAATCGCTTGCCGGCCTCTACAGCCTGCAAAAGCGTCATGCGGAGGCTGCTGAACTGGCCACCCGCGCATGGACCATCATGTCCGAAACCTTCGGCGCGGACAGCATTCCCGCGGCCGGAGCCCTGGCCACCATAGCGCTGGTAACACAAGGCGA
>JAUZEU010000511.1 GCA_030838885.1 Bryobacterales bacterium
AGATGAGGCGTTTGCCGTCCGGAGACCAGTAGGCTTCGGCGTTCTCTCCGCCGGAGGTCAGCTGGTGAAGATTCGTCAGTTCCTGGGCGGACGCAAGTGAACACGACACGGAAGCGGTGAGCAGGGCGATTGGCAGAAGTCGCATATTGTGATTATCGTGGGCGGCTGGCGAGGGCTTCGGTGATGATTGCTTTTGCCTGTTCGCGTTCGGTCCCGGAAAGCGCCAGGCGCGGTGCGCGCACACGTTCATTGCCCATGCCAACCTCTTGTTGTACCAGCTTGATCAATTGCACGAATTTGGGAACTGTATCCATACGGAGCAGCGGCAGAAACCAGCGGTAGATGGCGAAGGCCTTTTCTTTGTCGCCCTGGACCGCGAGGTTGAACAGTTCCACTGACTCCTGCGGAAAGGCGTTGACCAGGCCTGCAATCCAGCCGGTGGCGCCAGCGTAAACTGCTTCCACTATCAGGTCGTCCACACCGCAGAGGATTTGCAGGCGCTCTCCGACCAGAGCGCGCAGCGCGGCAATACGGCGCACATCGGTGCTCGATTCCTTAATGGCGTGCAGGGTCGGACTGGAGGCCATAAGTGCGGCGACCTGCTCCGGCAGAAAATCGACTTTGTACGCGACAGGGTTGTTGTAAAGCATCGCGGAGAGCGGCGTGACGCCCAGCACTGCGCTGACGTGGGCTTTCATTTCGCACCAGTCGCCTACATAGACGTAGGGCGGAAGCACCATCAGCCCGTGACATCCCGCAATTTCAGCGAGCTTTGCGATAATGCAGGCCTCTTCGGTGGTGAGGGCGGATACGCCGGCGACGATAGACGCTCGGTCCCCGATAGCCTTGACGCAGGTTTCGAGCACCTCCTGTTTTTCCGTGAGAGTGAGCGTTGCGCCTTCACCTAATGACCCAAGTGCGACGACTCCGGTGCAGCCGCGATCTATAAGCCACTGACAGTGACGTGCCAGAAAGCCATGGTCGACCGTCATGTCCTCATTGAAAGGGGTGGTGATGGCGGGCATGACTCCGCGCCAGATCATTTGCTTCATCGGATTCATTCTGTTGTAGCAGGCATCAGACTGCCGATTTTGGCGGGGAACAGGGGCGGCCGCAGGGAACCGGGGTTCCAGCCGAAGAGGAATTCAGCGGCGGGTCCACAGATTCGACCCTGGCACGGTCCCATTCCGCATCGGGTGTGCAGTTTGGCAGCGCGGGAGTTGGGGAATTCGCAGAGGAGCCCGAAGGTGACATCCTCGCAACGGCAGACGATTGTGTCCGGCCTGGGCAAAGATTTCAACTCGTGACGCAGAGCGAAGGTATGCTGCAGAGCAGTTGCGAAGCGGTGCGCCTTTTCGCGCTTGCCGTACAGGCCCAGAGCGCGCTCCGGATATCCGGCGACGGTGAATCCGGCAATTTCGCCTTCCAGGATCGCAAGGTTGAGTTCGCCCGTTCCGGCGATGACAACGTTTGGCGAGTTCATGAGGAAAGTCGCGAGTTCATTATCCGGCACCAGGCCATAACCGATGGCTGCGAAGTCACAGCGTTCGGTCCAGGTCCTCCGGCCCTGTCTAAGCGTTACAGCCTCCAGCCTTCCCTGCCCTGTTGCGGATTCGATCCAGCAGTTCGTGACGTAAGGGCTGCCTGCGATGTGGCGAGCCAGTGCCACGCCCTGAAGCAGTTTGTTCGGATTGCGCAGCAATTCTTTCGCAAAGCCCGCGAGACCGGCCGGCGATGCCTGTTCGGCAATCAACTTCACGTGAGCACCGTGCTGACGAAGGTATGCCGCGACGGCCAGCAAGAGCGGCCCCGTTCCACCGATAACAACTGTCTTATCTGCCACCGACAAACCGGATTTGGCGAGTGCCTGCAATCCACCTGCACCGAAGACGCCGGGCAGGGTCCAGCCGGGGAATGGCAAAAAGAGTTCCCGGGATCCGGCGGCAATGATGAGCTTGTCCCAGGTGAGTTTCCGGGCTCCCTCCGGCGTTTCCACGAGCAGCGTTTGCGCCTGGGCGTCGCCCGTGATGACTCGTGCACTCGCGATGAAAGGGATACCGGAAGCACGAAACCGGGTGAGCCATACATTACTATCGCCCCGCCAGATCTGACCGCCGGGGGCCGGATTATCATCGACAACCGTAACCCGCGCACCGCACTCCTGAGCACGCAATGCAGCCGCAATGCCCGCAGGACCAGCCCCCACGACAACGATCACGTAACCACCTGCATCCCCTCGCGAACGAGAATCTGGCAACTTCGCGCATGCGTGTGGCCGTTGATTGTCACACGGCATTCAAAGCAGATTCCCATGCCGCAGAGAGGGGCTCGCGGCTCGCCTGTAACGGAGGTTCGAAAATGCAATTCGTCCGCTTGCAGCAGCGCGACAGCAACAGTGATACCATCTCGTACTGAAATTGCGTGTCCATTCACCCGTATGACGATGCATTCAGCCATGGGCGGCGAATCTCCTGCCCGGCAGATACGGTTCCAGCGAGATCGCCGACGCCCGGCCCAAAATGTGGTCCGCAAGCAGGCGTGCTGTCGCGAGAGAGGTTGCAATTCCGAGCCCTTCATGGCCGGTCGCGAGATACACGTTGTTCAGACTCTCGCACGGCCCGATCAGCGGGAGCTTATCCGGCGTCGCGGCGCGAAAACCGGTCCAGGTGCGGATGGCAGAGAGTTCAGTCAGCCCGGGCATATATTCCACTGCGCGGGCCAGCATGCGCGAGAGCATGTGGCTCTCTGTCGCCGGATCTTCGGTTCCATATTGCCGCGAAGATCCGATGAGAATCTGGCCTGTCTGGCGCGGCTGCACATTGAAGGCAACAGAGTCGGACTCGGTTGAATGCGCACTTTTCAGATAGCCCAGTTCAATGAGTTGGTGGTTCAGAAACCCTGGGTAGCGGTCCGTGATCAGCAGGTGGCCCTTTCTTGGATAAACGGGCGCATTCGGCACAAGCCGGGTAATTTCGGTGCCCGTTGCCAGGATGGTGAGTCCCGCGGCCAAACGCGTACCGTCTGCAAAGTCGACGCCGTCGCTGCTCACTGCAATGACGCGGCGGCCAGGCAGGAAAGTGATCCTCTTCATCAGAAAAGCCGCGGCGCAGGGTGGATAGCACACACTAGCGGCACACATGAGCAGCCCTCCTGAGAGACCCGGTCGCAGGTTCGGCTCAGCCTCGGCGATTTGCTGCTCGTCAAGCAGTTCCACACGAATTGCACGCGCACTGTAGAAGCGAAATTTGCGGTTCACTTCCTCCATTTCTTCGGCATCGGCAGCTACCCAAAGAGAGCCACACGGAAGATATTCCGCTTCAGCCGGTAGCTGCGGCGAGAGTTCATGCCAGAGCGTCTGCGAATAGCTGGTGAGAGCAAACTGCGCTTCGGAATCGTCCATCACGGCGAGGTGACCCATGCCGGCCGCAGTGGCACCTCCGCCGATCACATCACTCTCATCGCAGACAGTGACCTTCAAGCCTGCAAGCGACAGCTCTCTAGCGCACGCCGCACCCACAATTCCGGCCCCTACAATCAGTGCGTCAATTGTTGTGCCCGGCAATGCAATATTGTACTGATGATCCTGCGCATCCATGTGATCGATTCGCACACGGCCGGGGAGCCGACACGCGTGGTGGTGGCGGGCGGCCCGCGCCTGGGCAGCGGCTCCATGCGCCAGCGGCTGGAAGTTTTCCGGCGCGACTTTGACCATATCCGTTCGGCCATTGTGAACGAGCCGCGCGGTTCTGATGCCGTCGTAGGCGCGTTGCTGTGTGCGCCGGAAGATCCGAAGAACTCAGCCGGCGTGATCTTCTTTAACAATGTCGGCTACCTGCATATGTGCGGCCACGGGACTATCGGCCTGACCGTGACCCTGGCGCACATGGGTCTGATTCAGCCTGGAATCCATTCGATTGAGACGCCGGTTGGCGTAGTGCACGCAGAGCTTCACGACGGCGGGGAGGTTACGGTGAACAACGTCCCAGGTTACCGGAAAGCTGCCAACGTCGAACTCGAAGTGCCTCCCTACGGAACCGTGACAGGTGATGTAGCGTGGGGCGGAAACTGGTTCTTTCTCACCTATAACCGCCCGGTTGAGATTTGCTTCGCGAATCTCGAACCGCTGACGCAATATTGCTGGGCGGTGCGGCAGGCGTTGAATTCCGGCGGGTATCCGGAGATCGACCATATCGAGGTTTATGGCCCGGCAATCTCGCCGGCAGCAAACAGCAGGAACTTCGTATTATGCCCGGGAAAGGCCTACGATCGGTCGCCGTGCGGCACCGGAACGAGCGCGAAGCTGGCATGCCTCTATGCGGATGGCAAGCTGCGCGAGGGGGAGATCTGGCGCCAGGAGAGCGTCATCGGCAGCACGTTCGATGGTTGGGTGACGGTGCTTGACGGGCAGATTCATCCGCACATCCGAGGCGCTGCTTTTATCAGTGCCGAAGCGGATTTGATCTTGGACGAGCGGGATCCGTTTCGCTGGGGCATTGGCGGAACATAAATAGAACGGCGGAGGCCGGCGGGGCATCCAACTTTTGTGCGAATTCTTCTCTACAGTGGCAAGGGTGGCGTGGGAAAGACCAGCATTGCAGCTGCTACCGGTGTGCAACTGGCGCGGCGCGGGTACAAGACTCTGGTGATGAGCGTGGACCCTGCGCATAGTCTGGCCGATTCTTTCGACCTCGGGGGCCAACTCTTTCATGGCGCGACAGGCGAACCCACCAGTGTAGCGGACCGGCTCTGGATTCAGGAAGTGAACATCCAGCGCGAAATCAAGCGGCACTGGCAGGCCATTTCCGGCTACATTACATCGCTTCTTCGCACCACGGGGCTGGGTGATGTGGAGGCCGAGGAAATGGCCATCTTCCCTGGTATGGAGGAACTCAGCGCGCTGATGTACGTGAACCAATACCGCAAGACTGCGGAGTTCGATGTGGTGGTTCTCGATTGTGCGCCAACGGCGGAGAGTCTGCGTTTTGTCAGCCTGCCCACCACGCTCGACTGGTATATGAAACACGTTTTCTCCTGGGAACGCAAATTGCTGAAGGCGATTCGCCCGCTGGCGAACCGTCTGGCTCCGGTGGAGATGCCCCCGGAGAAATACTTCGACAATGTGCAGGATCTGTTCGGGAAGATTGAGGGCATCGATACCATACTGGAAGATTCGTCCATCACGAGCGTCCGCCTGGTAACAAACGCTGAAAAGATGGTCTTGCGGGAAACACAGCGGGCGTTTGTCTACTTCTCACTTCATGGCCTGACAGTGGATCAGGTGGTGGTCAACCGGTTGTTCCCTGCAGACGTTCAGGACGCATTCTTTGACAACTGGCGGGTGACGCAGGGCGCGGTTTTGGCTGAGATTGAAGCCTATTTTGCCCCCATTCCCGTGTCCCGAGTGCCTCTGTTCCGAAGCGAGGTTCTGGGATTCGAGAGGCTGGGAATTCTTGCCGATACTCTGTACGCAAATGGCGAGGACCCGGCGCTTGTGACGCGCACGGACCGGCCTTACTCGTTCGTTCGGAACGATGGCCAATACCAGGTCAGAATGCATCTGCCGTTTGCCGAAAAGGGTGAGATCGGGCTGTTTAAGAAGGATGACGAACTGGTAGTCGAGATAGGCACCCTCCGGCGACACATTGGCTTGCCGACGTCCATGAGCCAACTCATACCGTCAGGGGCTCGCATGGACGGGGATATTCTGGTGGTTGAAATGAGGAGCGCATGATGACCGAAGAGAAAGAGTATGTCCACAACCCCGCGGACTGTGTCTGCTGCCGTGCTGGTGACGTGATTGGGCGCATGGTCAGGGCGTTTGGTCCGTCCAGTGAGGCAAGACAACATTTCCGGCAGTCGCGTGTCGAATTCCTTAAGGGGATTCGAAAGGTAGTAGACGATCGCATCGAAAAGGTTTCCCGCGCGCCCCATCAGAAGGGCTCGCGGATCGTGGTGGACTAATTTTACGGGATCGGCTGCACGCTGATCTTTCCATCAGTCTCCCAGCCGGCGAGCGCTGTGTGATTGTCCAGTGCCACGATGGCAGGGAAACTTCCGTGCGGCGCGATGGTGATCGGCTCCTTCGCCCCCGGCGACAAAGCTCTGATTCCGGCTGGAGAAGTCCACACAGCATAGACGCCCTGTTCGCCGGCTGAAAGTGAAACGTCAGATCCTTCCGCGACCGCTATTTCCTTCTCGCCAGGAGTGGCAAAGAATATCTCTTTGTTTCTGCGCCATGCAGTAACGGCATGCTTGCGCGCCATCACCAAACCACCCCCGTCCATGGGGCAGGCATTCAGTTCCCAGGAACCCTGGCCAAGTTTCTCGGGCTTTGCGAAAGTAACTGCATCGGTGGATCGCGCCAGATACATATCCCGAGCGCCTGCGAGTTCGTTGCGCCACATAACAAGCACCCGGCCATCGGCGTCGAACACAACAGAAGGATGGCAGCACTCGCAGATGCTGCCATCCGGGGAGCTATAAACCAGTGTGTTCTTCGACCAGGAAACGCCTCCATCACGAGACCGGGCTCCATAGAGTTGAGTACCTTTGCCTGTACGCTTGTCGAGCCAGACTGCGAAGAGACGGCCATCCCTGTCAGCGGCGAGCGAGTGCAGGCCTTCCGTAGGAGCGCCTGGCACGTCATTGACGACTGTCGGCTTCGACCACGTTCTGCCCTGGTCGGACGAGCGCCATGCCAGTAAGTCGCCGTCGGCAGGCAGGCCATGCGCATGGGCGCCCTGGCTGAGTGTCTTTCCGACTACAGCAGTAATTACGATGGCTGTTCCGGAAATTGCGATGCGCGGGCCGCGATGCCGGCTGAGCGGGAGAATGCCGGTCTCCGCAATTTTGACGGGTACCGCAAATGTTTTCCCGAAATCGCGGGAAGAGCTGAAGTATATGGTGTTACCAGCGCCAAATGTCAGATATACCGAAGAGCCGTGCGCTGCCATCTGGGGCTCCCGTGCTGGCATGTCGGGTCCCATAGGCCCGAAGTTAGCCGCGGTAAGTGTTAGCAGGGCTGTTAGGAATACTGAGAGCATAGGGTCCTCTTAGAAAGTCAACCGAAGTGCCATTTGCAGCACCCGCGGGTCATTTACCGCAGTAATTTGTCCGAAGGTTGGCGCCGGGCCTGACGGGTATGCGCCTGCCCCGAAAGCTCCATTGCGGATAAGGTTATTGCGATGATTCAACAGGTTGAATACTTCCACAAGGCCCTCCAGACGCAGGCGTTCCGTGAGCCGGAAGTCACGCTTGACACGCGCGTTCACGCCAAAGAAATCATTGCCGACGCCAACATTCCGACCGATGAAGTCGCCGTTCACCACAGGCCTGCCGGCAGTTCCCTGAACCGTTGTGATGCCGGAAGTGATGTTCAAAGGCAACGCCGAATAGTACTGAAGGGTGCCGCTAAGCTGGAACCCATGCGTGAGCAGCTGCAGCGCCCCATGCGCAGGCGTCATCGGGGAATGGATGGTGCCATCCAGTACTACCCGGTGCCGCTGATCGTCGTCCGAACGGCCGTAGTCCCGCCAAATATTGTAGTTATCAATCGGGCCGCTGAAGAAGAACTCACCCACATTATCGAGCGCTTTCGAGTAGCTGTACGAGATGCGGTAGCTGCCCCATTTCTCCGGCCGCTGCAGGAGAGACACGTGCAGCCCGTTGTAATTCGAATCTGCCAAAGATGAATACTGACTGTTATTCGCATAAGCGGGGTTGGGTCGGCATCCGTTGTTCGTTCCTGACGCAACGCACGCCGGAACGTTCTGGTTCACGGACGCAATCAGATGCAGGCCGCGCAAGTGTTGGTAAGCAACACTGAGCGTCGCGTGCTCACCCAGTTGCTGTTCTATTTCCAGGTTTCCCTGCTCCGAGTACGCATTCTGCATTTGCCGGTTCATGCTGGTGAAGTTCACCAGCACGCCGGAGGGAAGTGCGGTGGCAGGCAAAATGTTCGGGAACACAGGGGCACCGGTCTGTGTGGGCGAAAGGCTCACGCTCAACTGGCTGGACCCGGTTACCGTAGCGGTGTTTCCGCTGGACAGGAGAGCATTCGCAAGTGCGCGTAAGGGCACACGGTCATAGTAGAGCCCATACCCGCCCCGAATAACTGTACGTCCTGATGCAAAAGGCGCCAATGCGAACCCGGCGCGGGGCGAGATGTTGTTCGCATCGGTGGCAATGGTTTTGAGAAACTGCAGATCGTAGCGCAGGCCCGCGTTCAATGTCAGACGGGAACTTACCTTCCACTCGTCCTGTACATAGAACCCGATGTTGGGATTGGTTTGGGCGGCAACCGTATTGCCGAACGTCTGAGTGTAACCGGCATTATTGTAAGTTCCCTGGAGGAAGTTCGCCAGAGACGAAAACGCATAACTGCCGCGAATGGAGCGCGGGAAAGTAATCGTCAGGTCGTTGAAAAGGAAATCCGCGCCAGCGCGCAGGGCGTGAGCCCCGGCTTGATGGGACAGGTTATCGGCAATCTCGTACAGGTTATCGGTGCGGCCGGTAGGAGATCCCGAAAGAGTTCCAAAGGTTGCAATACCGGAAATGCTCACTGCCGGCCCGAGGGCGTCACTGGGCAATGCATGAAGATTGCTGCGCGTGAACTGCGCCCGCGTCTCATTCACCGTGCGCGGTGAGAACGTGCGAACGTTGCTCATTGCAAGTGTTTGATCCGTATTGTCCAGACCGGCGGAAGCCGTTGTCGCGCTCAATGCACCCGCGCCACGAGAGTTGACGCTGTGAACGTCATACAAGCTGTAGCGCACGCTAAATTGATCTTTGCCGCTGAACTCGTGATCCAGCTTCGCGAGGTAATTTGTATTGTGAACAGGGCTCGGAAACAGACCGGTGAAAAGTTGACCCGCGCCGCCCTCGTAGCCAACGGCGGCTAGCCTTGCGTTAATCGCCGCCACGTTCGCGGGTGAAATGGTGATCAGTCCGCTTTGATTCAATTGCCGCTGTTCGAAGTTCGAAAAAAAGAAAGTACGGTCATGTATCACCGGGCCGCCCAGACTCGCTCCATACTGCGCCTGCGTGGCAGGAAGCCTGGCATTCAAAAGAGGATTCGCGGCATTAAAGCGCTGATTACGGAAGTAACCGTACACGGTTCCGTGCAGGTCATTCGTCCCGCTCTTTGTAACCATGTTGACGTAGCCACCCAGTGCGCGCCCCAGTTCCGCATGGCCACCGGAAGTTACCACCTGAAACTCCTGGACGACATCCAGACCGTAGAAGATCCCACTCAGACCAGCGGCGTCGTCGTTGGCGGACAGACCATCCACGATGAAGTTATTCGAGAAGTTACGCTGGCTCCCTACGGAGATGCCCTGCCCAGGCACCGCGGATGTCTCGGCAAACAGCTGGTTGCTGGCGGTGTTCGTGGGAGATACCCCCGGTATCAGCAGCGCGAGATCCAGGAAATTTCGTCCGTTCAACGGGAGGCTGGCAACCTCCGACTGCGAAACAGTGCCCGCGATCTGGCTCCGGGATGTCTCCAGCACCGCTGCGTCGCCATTCACCACAACGTCAGTCTGTGAGGACGCCAAATCAAGTTGCACCGGGATATCGAACGCCGAGCCAACAGTTAACGACAGCGATCGGGATACGTCTGCAAACCCATCTCTATGGATCCTGATTTCGTATTGGCCGACTTTCAGATACGGAAAGCGAAAGCGCCCGTCAGAGTCTGTATTGGCTGTGGCGGCAGTATTTGTATCCAGCTTTCGCGCAGTTACCCGGGCATGATCTACCAACGCGCCCGAGGGGTCGGTTACACGGCCGCCCAGACTTGCGTAATTAGTACTTTCCTGTGCTGATGCAGTGCAAGGTACGCACGCGATCAGAAAAAACAAAGCGATTCTGTCACTACTCATGCAATCCTCAGGGAAATAGCAGCACCGGCAACCTGATTGGCTGCCCGTACGAAGGTTCTAACTGATCAGGGGATTAGACGAGGAAGGACGGAGGCCCGCGTTTGTGAAAGGGACTATCAAACTGCACACGAGTACAAGCGACAGCCTGTTTCACGATGACAGAACGTGCGGCCACTAACAGAAAAGCCGAATCAGTGTCGTGCAGTACAGGAGTTATTCCGTGAGCAGGTAAGGCGCGCCCCGACGGATACGACGGGCATCTTTCTGCCAGTGCTTTGACGGAGGCGCCTTGCGGGTTCTCAGTACCCGAACTGTGCGCCAGTGAACAATGGTGCTTTCCGGCTCGTTTGCAGCAGGCAGGTAAGTCGGGTTGCGCGTTGGCAAAGACCACCGGACTGATCAGCGACAAGCTGAACCAGACCAACAGCAATGAAGCCCATACGCGTCGCACTTGAATTTGAGTATACAGGCTTATGCGGGCAGACGTTTCCGCAGCCCGGCCCATTCATGTTTGGCGAAGATCTTCGGCCCTGCCTCGATCATCCTTGGCAGGAGTTCGAACACTGCAGGTGCAGTCCATTTGGCGCCCGACCGCGTTCGGTATCCAAGCCGGTTAAGGTCTTCAGCGACGCGCGAAACAGGCAGGTCATCCACGATCATGTTCACCGCAGCCATCAGAATCCGCATCTCGGCGGCGTTCTCCATCAGATGGCAACCATCATCCGCCACCTGAAGTCCGTAAGGGACTTCTTGCATCCGCGGCACGCTCTCAGGAACCTCTTCATCGGTCTCACGCTGCCACTCGAGCGCGACCAGCCTCCAGCCGGAAGCACCCATTTCACTCAGATACTCCAGAGTCGGAGACCCGCTCAAAACATCGCGAAGGCGTTCAATCTTAGACATTGCGCTAACTCCCGCCGCATACCCGGGCAGCCGCATCGCCGTCGCAAACGATTGAATCTGCAATCGCGCCGGACCGCGCCATGTTCGCTTGTGGGAAAGGGTGTCGCGCATCGCGACACCCCGCCCTGTCACTTAGACTTCGTAACCCTTGCGATAGGCCGGGCGAGTCAGTTGCTTGTTCGCAGCTGGATCCCCGGTGAACTTCGGACCTGCTTCCAAATTCAACTTATGCCCGGTCCGATGACTGATATTGGCCAGATGGCAAAGCGATGCGCTCAAATACGCATTATTAATCCCGTCATGCAGTTCGCTGTAGTTGCGCGAACGCACAGCAGACAGGAAATTCTCCATATGCAGACGTGTGGCGTCCTGACCACGCTCCGGCTTCTCTTCAGCGACAAGCTCACTGCTTTCGCCTTTATAAACCTGGTAGCCGCTGTCATTCATCGACATCCAGCCTTCGGTCCCGTAGAACAGGTTGCCCACTGCAACATTCACCGGATTGGCGGGTGCGGCCGGAACCGCAGGCGCATTCGCAGCAGCGCGGCGAGCCACGGGCGGCATCCCTTCCCCTCCGGTAAGCAAACCGCGAACTTCGAACACTAACTGCCGTTCGCCGTAATCAAAGTCTGCCGTAAGCGTGTTGGGTGTCTCCTGATCGTCTTCCGGGCCGAACTTACCACCAAACGCGAAGGCCGTCTTCGGCCATTCCGGATCGCCCATGCCCCAGCGCGCTATGCCCATTTCGTGCACGCCCTGATTGCCGATATCACCATTGCCCGTGTCCCAAAACCAGTGCCAGTTGTATTTGAAACGCAGCTCATTGAACGCCCGCATCGGAGCCGGCCCCAGAAACAGATCCCAGTTCACACCGGGAGGCGTAGGCGCGTCGTCCTTATGCCCGATGGAAACGCGGCGTTTGTAGCACAGACCCTTCGCCATATAAACCTTGCCGATAATTCCGCCGTGCAGCGCGTCCATCCCTTTCATCTTGAAAGGCGTGCTGCGGTGCTGCGACCCGATCTGGACCATCCGTTTCGTGTCCCGCGCCACCTGCACCATCACCTGGCCTTCGTGAATGTTGTAGCAGGCAGGCTTCTCACAGTAAACATCCTTGCCGGCTTTGCACGCCCAGGTAGTGGCAAGAGCATGCCAGTGATTCGGAGTAGCGATCGAGACCGCGTCCACCCCCGGATCAGCGAATACCGCACGCATATCTTCGAACTCTTTGGCCTTCTCGCCCGTGGCGTTCATCAGGGTGGTCTGCGCCTTTTCGCGCGCCGCCTGATTCACATCGCAAAGCCCGGCGACCTTTGCTCCGGGCATCTTTGAATAGATGTTCAGGTGGTTGGTACCGCGTCCCCCAATACCGACAATGGCGACGTTAATCCGGTCGTTCGCTCCCCAGACGCGTGTTGCCGCTGCGGCCGTGGCGGCTCCGATGAAAAATCTGCGGGTAGTTTCGTTTGACATAGGCGTAGTCTCTGCGCGGCGATTATATCAGGAGCCAACGTCAGTGCTTTGCATCCCCGGCCACAAAGACAAGCAACATGCTGCCGTTACACTGAAGGCATATGTTGGTGATCGGGTCCCGGGGCTCGCAACTTGCGCTCTGGCAGGCAAATTACATCAAGGACCGTCTCGAGGCCCGGGGTGTGGAAACACGGATCGAAATCATCCACACCAGGGGCGATAAAATCCTCGACGTACCGCTCAATAAAGTGGGCGGCAAAGGGCTGTTTACCAAGGAAATTGAAGAAGCGCTGCTGGACCGCCGTATCGACCTGGCCGTCCACAGTCTGAAAGATCTCCCGACAGAACTGCCCAAAGGGTTGACGCTCGCCTCTATCCCCCAACGAGTGGAACCCCTGGATGCCATCGTAGGCGGCAAGCTGCGGGGACTCAGGTTCGGCGCGACCGTGGGCACCAGTTCCCTGCGGCGCATCGCCCAACTCAGGCGGATTCGCCCGGATCTGAACATCCAGTCCATTCGCGGCAACGTCGATACCCGGATTTCCAAGGTTGAGAAAGGCGACTACGACGCGATTGTGCTCGCAGCAGCCGGCCTGCGCCGTCTCGGCTGGGGCGACATCATCAGCGAGACTTTCCCGCCGCACATTATCCTCCCGGCGGTTGGCCAGGGTGCCCTGGCTATTGAGACTTTGGACGAAGGTCCGGGGCTCAAAGCGTGCGAGCCTCTGGACGACCCCTGGGCGCACTTCGCCGTTAGCGCGGAGCGCGCCATGCTGGCCGAACTGGGTGGGGGTTGCCAAGTCCCGATTGGCGCGTACGCCACGCTGGAGAACACGGAACTGTTCCTCACCGGCGCAGTTTTCGCCGCCGATGGGGGCACTATGATCCGCTACACTGCCACGGGCGATTGCACCAGGCCCGCCGAACTTGGCCGCAACGTGGCGAAAGTACTGCTGAACCGCGGTGCGGGTGCCATCCTGCAGACTGCGGACCTGGTATGAGAGCTAGCTGCGCATGAAGAAGGTCTACCTGGTCGGAGCCGGACCGGGCGACCCGGAGCTGATCACTCTCAAGGCGCGCCGCCTTCTCGAGCAGGCTGACAGCATTTTGTTTGACCATCTCGCCAACGCCGAGCTTCTCGACATCGCGCCGGCGAGTGCTGAGCGCATTTACGTGGGGAAGAAGAAATCGGACCACGCCGCTACCCAGGAAGAGATCTGCGCCATGCTGGTGGATCGGGGCAGGCAAGGTCTCAACGTAGTTCGGCTCAAGGGTGGCGACCCGTTTATCTTCGGTCGCGGTGGCGAGGAGGCTGAAGCGCTTGCCGACGCCGGTATCCCCTTCGAAGTTGTGCCGGGCGTGACCTCACCTCTGGGAATTGCGGCCTACACCGGGGTGCCTCTCACGCACCGGTCCCATACTTCCGTGGTGACATTCATTACCGGTCACGACGTGGAGAATATTGACTGGCACAAGGTTGGCACTTCCGAGACTCTGGTGGTCTTCATGGGCCTTTCCCATTTCGACACGATTGCTGAACGTGTTATTGCTTGCGGACGCGCCGCTACTACACCGGCAATGGCTGTTCGTTGGGGCACGCGGCCCGATCAGGAGGTGCTCACCGGGACCCTCGAAACGCTGCCGGGCATGATCCACGAAAGCGGTATGAAACCACCTGCCACTGTAATAATTGGCGAAGTGGTGGGGCTGCGCGAAAAGCTGAGCTGGTACGAAAGACTTCCGCTGTTCGGCCAGTCCATCGTGGTAACGCGCACGCGGGAGCAAGCGGGAACGCTTTCGAGCCAACTGCGGCAGTTGGGGGCAGAGGTTATCGAACTCCCCACGATTGAGATTCAGCCGGCCAGCGACTACGCACCGCTCGACCTCGCCATCCGTAACCTTGCGGAGTATGACTGGCTGATCTTTACCAGCGCCAACGGGGTGCGTTGTTTCCTCGAACGTCTGGACGCGAGCCCTCTCGACTGGCGGGCTATTCGCGGCAGGATTTGCGCAATCGGTCCAGCCACGCGCGACGCCATTGAGCGCTATCGCATCAAGGTGGACGTATTAGCTGAGGAGTACGTGGCCGAGGGCCTGCTGAGCGCGCTTGCAGAATACGATCTCGCCAACACGCACATTCTGATTGCCCGTGCGGCAGTAGCCCGCGATGTTTTGCCTGACGAGTTACGGCGGCGCGGCGCACAGGTCGACGTGGTGGAAGCGTACCGGACGGTAGCGCCCGCCGGTTTGACAGAGAGGGCGGCCCGGATATTAAGTGAGAAACCGGACTGGATCACTTTCACCAGTTCATCAACGGTAGACAACCTCGTCGTGGCCGTTGGTTCTCAGGCCATAGAAGGTATCCGAACGGCCAGCATCGGCCCCATCACCAGCGCCACACTGCAAAGAAATGCCATCGACGTCGGTGTGCAGGCATCAACATTTACAATGTCAGGGTTGATAGACGCGATAGTGGGCGCTAATACTCCGCGAGTATAATCGGACAGTGAAGTTTCAATTGATTGGCGCGCTCGCGTTAGTGGCCCTCACCGGCTGTTCGAAGAATATCGACACCACGGACGCCGTGAAACAGGGCGTTCTGCGCGATATCCCGAAAGACGTCAACGTGGGCAACATGGATGTGAACGTCGTGTCGGTCTCGTTCCGCGGGCAGGAAGCCGATGCAGTGGTTTCGTTTGCACCCAGAGGCGGCACTCCGATGATGAGCATGAATTACACTATGGAGCGCAAAGCCAACGAGTGGCATATCAAGAAACGCGCGACAGGTGACATTCAGAAGCACGCAAGTCAGGCGCCAGGCGGCCTTGGCGCGGGATCTTCCATGGGAGGATCTGCACCGCCGCTCACCGGCAACGAAACCCAATTGCCGCCAGGACACCCGCCCATGGGCGGCGCAGGCTCACAGACTCCGGCCGGCGAGGGCGCGCAACTTCCTCCGGGGCATCCGTCTGTTGGCCGTACGAATCCCGACAGCACAAAGAAGTAGGTCTATCAGATGAAAGTCGCGATCCTCGGTGGCGGACCCGCCGGCGCATTTGCCGCGGAACGTCTCGCCTCAGCGGGGATCCAGACGGTCGTCTTCGATGAGAAACTCGCCTGGGAAAAGCCATGCGGAGGAGGCCTGACGTGGAAGGCGTATTCCCAGTATCCTTTTCTGCAGGATAACGACACACCGAAAAAGGTAATCACTGAAACTATCCTGGCCGCGCCGAAGAGCGCTTCGGTGAAGCTCGCGCTGGATCGGCCGCTGCTGATCTACTCGCGCTATGACCTGAACGGCATGTTGCTGGATCGCGCCCAGCGGGCGGGGGCGCAGATTGAAAAAACGCGCGTTCTGACCGCCGAGCGGACCGGTGCGGGCTGGAATCTGCGCACGAAACGCGGCACGCTCGATGCCGACTATTGCATCCTCGCGACGGGCGCGCGAAACCCCCTGCGCGACTTCGGGACGGAACTGACACCCGGTGACGCTATGAGTGCGCTTGGCTATTATGTGCCTGGCGATCGCCACCAGATCGACATTCAGTTTCTTCCCAAACTGGACGGTTACATCTGGGTCTTTCCGCGCTGCGGCCACCTGTCAGTGGGCATCTGCGGCAAGGGTGAAACCGCTGCTGCATTGCGCTTGCGGCTGGAGCGGTACATGAGCGATCAGGGCATCTCGAAAGACGGCGCAACATTCTACAGCCACCTGCTTCCCTGCCTCGACACACCTGCATGGAAACGTAACCGCGTTGCGGGCGATGGCTGGATGGCGGTAGGCGATGCTGCCGGGTTGGTAGATCCGATAACGGGAGAAGGCCTGTACTACGCAATGCGCTCCGCCGACCTGGCAACGCAGGCCATCCTGGCGGAATCGCCGGACGCAGCTGGTGTGGCGTATCGAAAAGCGCTGCGACGTGATTTTGTAGGCGATCTCGAATTCGGCTCCCGCCTGGCGCACCGTGTCTTCCACGGTACATTTTTGTGGGGCGCGGTTACCAGCCGCATGGTACAGTTCACCAGGTTAAGCCCGAAATTCCGTGACGTGATGCAGGATTTGTTCGCGGGTACGCAGCCTTATATCGGGCTGAAAAAGCGTTTGTTTCGGAATTTAAACGGAAGCCTGATCGAAATCATTTGCAATCTTGGATTCGGACGTCTGATTCCGGGGCGCGATGTAGCTTAGGTCTATTCTCCCGGCGTAAACCGAAGCAGCCGGCTGTCCAGCCTGAACGCCTCGTGCTCAATCAAAGCGACCCTGCCCGAATCCGGATGTTCCGGATTGAGCAGCCAGTTCGATGTTTCGGGAACGATGGCCGAAGGCACCTCCAGGAGGGCCGAGCGCTTTCCTTCCAACCATTGGTCGCCAACTGCTGCGCTGGTCTGGAGTGAGTCGCGCCAGTTCGGTGCAAGATCCTCCGGCGTAATCCGCTCGCTGGACGTGCCGTCGCCTACCCGGACCTTCATCAACCGCCAGGGCGTGGGCATACGTGCGGGTGAGAGCTCTAAATGCACAAGCACTTCAATAAGCGCGCCGGCAGGTGTTGCTGCCAGATATACGATCCTGCGACCCCGCGAGTGCCATCGCGCCGACGTAAGCAATCCGCCCAAACCGTCCAGACTGGCATGGCTCGAAATACGCCACAGATCCATCAGGCAAACATGCCGTGTTCAAGCTGAAAGAGCATTTCTTCCACCAACCGCCCGCCGGCTTCCGTCTCCATCATCTGCATGGGCGTCCTGCCATCGAATCGCCGCTTTGCTTCGCGCATCCATTCGAGCGCCAGTGAATCCTCGCCGAACACCAGTTGCGCCTGCGAAAGAATCCGCGCTGATCGAATTGCCTTGTCAGTTTCGTCTTTAGACAACCGTTCATGCCGGCTTCGCCGATGCTTCAGGGTCCGCGCCGGGATCACGAGCGAACTCACTTCGCCCTGTGTCAGCCCGTGTTTTGTCATGGTATTGGTGACATCGGTGGGAAGACCCTTGTCCGCGTATACGGCGAGGTCAAACTCCGATTTAGGTATGTGCCCCAACCACGCCCCAATGTGTTTCAGCCAACTGGTTTGAGTTGTGCTCATGTGCGCTACGGACATTATGCCATAGATCGACAGGCAAAGTGTCTCATCCGCGCCCGGCGCCTCATTGACTAAACTGGAAATTGTTGACCCTCCCCGCCCTTTACCCCATCCTGGATACCGCCTGCCTCCACCGCCTCGGCCTCGACACCATCCACACCGCCGATGCCTTCCTCGAAGCGGGAGCCAGCATCCTCCAGTACCGCCACAAAACCTTCTGGAGCCGCGAAATCTTCGCTCAGGCAGAACAAGTATCGAAACTCTGCGAACAGGC
>JAUZEU010000514.1 GCA_030838885.1 Bryobacterales bacterium
GCCGATATGCCGGCAATGTGAACGCGGCGGGTGGACAACTCGATGAAGAACAGAACAAAGAAACGCCGGAGTCCTTTTCGGGTCCCTCGGGTCCAGATCTCCACAGTAAAAAGAAGTCCGCGGCGGCAATCTGTTCCCAGTGCCTGGTCGAAAACTCTTTCAACTTTGTTTTGCGAAGCCACTGCGGCGCCGGTTCAATGGCATTGCGCTTCAGAATACCGGCATCCGCGCTGCGGGCCAGTTCTAGTGACCGGGATTGCACAACGCTCCACGGATTGGCAGGTATCCCGAATCCTGGTTTCCATGGACATACGGACGACCAAAGCTTCCATTCCTTTGCTGTTGTCGGCCGACCCGGACTTCGATGAGCGGTGCCGTCGCATTTGTGGGCGATGAGTTTCGGCGCCAGCTCAGTTAGTGTCGGGCGTCGCAATTGTAGCCACTCTATCCAGCAGCTTTCGCCCGAGCAGCTTTCGCCCGAGACAGCTTTGGCTTTGCTGCGAGGCTGCGGTGCCGGTCGTAGGTAATTGTATCGGGCGAGCCGAACTGAGCCTGAGACGTTCGACCTTTGGATTATGAGCCCAACTGAAGTTGGGCGCAGCTGAGCATTCGCATACCCGCTAACAAGCCAGAAATCGAAGCGTTCTGGATGCTTTGTCCGAACGGCAATAGTTCCCTTTCAATTGAACCCCAGCTAAATAACTGATTTATGAGGCTTTGGTGCACCCGAGTGGATTCGAACCACTGCCTTTTGCTTCGGAGTTTTTGGGTCGCAGGCTATATTGCTGATTCTTATGGTGGCCTGAAATGGTCTATACGGCTTGCGTGTGTTTCTGCGGCGCTTATTGAACCCAACCGCTTTTTCGACCGTTTGTCATCTGCCCTTTCTTAGACACGGAAAACTGCGGAATTTTGGCTGCCCTAGGCTGCCGATCGCGCGTCGTGAGCGCGAGGATCTCGACATATCCGGAAGGTCGGTCATGCTGAGGCGCGCGGGAGAGTGCGCTCTCGAGCTCTTCGAAGCGGAACTTCGGGAGCCAGCAATTTCCGACACGGCCATTGTCCGGGCCGAAAGCGTCGAGGTTGTTCGCCGACGACGTGAGGAATGGAATCAGGACCTCGCGTTTGGTGCACGGCCCTTCGTCCTCTGCGGGCTTTTAATTCGACAGTTGCCGGCGGGAACGACAAAGTACTCGCGGCGCAACGGCAGACTCTTCCTCGACGTCGTCGGCCATCCTGAGTTTGGTATTCCGTTCGGGCAGGATCGGTTGATTCTGCTTTGGGTGGCCACGGTGGCGGTACGACAGAAGAGCCCTGTCGTCCAGTTCGAAAGCGGAGCCCAGATCCTAAATGAGTGGGGAATGCAGCAGAACGTGACGACTACCGCCGGCTGGCCAGCGGATTCCGCCGAGTATTCGGGAGCACGATATTCTTCGGCACGCAGGACGAACGGCAGGGATCGCAGGTCTAGGACTGCGGCCGGATTCGTTTCTTCGATCAGATGCGGTTGTGGTTTCACGAAAAAGGCAAGTCGGTGAATCGAAACAACGTGCTGACGTTGTCCGAGCCTTTCTGGCAGGAGCTGAAAGCTCACCCCATTCCTGTGCACTGCGAGGTCGTCAGATCGCTCGCCAACAATCCGGGTTGCCTCGATCTGTACACACGGCTAAGCTGGCGATGCTTTCAGGCCAAAGGTCCGGAAAGGGTACCCCTGTTCGGGCCGCTCGGATAATGAGCCAACTGGGTGTTCAGGAGTATTCGCGAGAACGCAAGTTCCGGGAGCAAATGAAAGGCTGGCTGGAACTGGTACGGCTTTACTGGCCGGAGTGCCCGGCTGCGCTCGCGAACAACGGGGCGTTTCTGGAACTGAACCGCGGAATTGCCGTGGTGCCCAGAAGAACAGCATGACGCGGGTCGGGGTCGGCCTTAATTTGGCCGATGCCGTGGATTTGGGAGCCTCGGGCAACTTTGAACTGACTTTGGGATCTCGACGATAACCCGGTGTTGGGTGAAACCGTAACGGTAAGTACAGTTGGAACACTACCCTCCGAGCGGCACATGACAACTCAACGGTTAAAAGAATCCATGACATTGGCAGACGTTTTACTTCAGCATGCGGCCGAGCGCCCGAACGCCACGGCCTATGTCTTTCTTCGCGATGATGGCAAGGAAGAGAAGCTGACCTTTTCACAGCTCTCGCGAAGGGCGCAGGCCGTCGCGGCAGAACTCCAGGCGCTTGCCAGCCCCGGCGAGCGAGTCATACTGCTGTACCAGCCAGGGCTCGACTTTATTGAGGCCATCTTGGCATGCTTCTTTGCGCGTCTGGTAGCTGTTCCCGTCTCTCCCCTGCGCAACGTTCGGGAACTGCCGCGCCTGGCGGGCATTCTGGAGGATTCGGGCGCGCGCCTGGTGCTGTCCAACAGCCTGACCCGCAGCGTCGCTGGCCGTACGCTCGGAACCGCGCCGCTTCCCGGCGACCCGACCTGGCTGTTCACCGACACCGTGCCCACGTCGCTGGCCGAAGCCTTCAACCCTCAGCTCCCTGAGCCTTCCTCGCTGGCCTTTCTCCAGTACACCTCGGGTTCCACGGGCAATCCGAAAGGTGTGATGGTGACCCATGCCAACCTCATCCACAACGAGACCGTTATCAAGGCCGCAACGGAGCACGACGATTCGACCGTTTTCGCGGGATGGCTGCCGTTCTATCACGACATGGGCCTCATCGGAAACGTCTTTCAGCCTCTGTTTCTTGGGGTCATGTCGGTGCTCATGTCGCCGATGACTTTTCTCGTGTCGCCGGTGGTCTGGTTACGAGCGATCTCGAAATTTCGGGCGACGACAAGCGGCGGTCCCAATTTCGCGTACGAACTCTGCGTACACAGGGTTACCCATGAAGAGATGCAGGGTGTCGATCTCTCCTCCTGGAAAGTCGCCTTCAACGGGGCAGAGCCGGTAAAAGCCCATGTCATGGAGGCCTTCATCAGCAAATTCGCCCCTTACGGGTTTCGCGCTGAAGCCTTCTACCCCTGCTACGGACTGGCCGAAAGCACGCTCTTTGTAACGGGCGGCGCCCCTGCGGCACCGGTCTTCGCACTGGCGGTCGATGCGGAGGAACTGCGACGAAACCGGGCGGTGGAGCAGGAAGGATCGTCAACGGTACTGGTGAGCTGTGGCCGCCCTAACCGTGGGCAGTCTGTAGTGATCGTGGATCCGGAGTCGCGGCGTTTGCTGCCCGACGGAGACGTCGGCGAGATCTGGCAGTCGGGTGGCTCAGTCACGGCCGGATATTGGGGAAAAGCCGAGCTCACCGCTGCCACCTTTGCGGCGCGAACCGCCGATGGCGAAGGGCCATTCATGCGCACCGGCGACCTGGGGTTTGTGAACAACGGCGAGCTGTTCGTGTCGGGACGCCTGAAGGACCTGATCATCATTCGCGGACGCAATTACTATCCGGACGATATAGAGACGGCGGTCTACCAGGGTCGTCCGGCGCTGCGGCCGGGTGGCGCCGCGGCGTTCACATTGAACGCCGATGGGGATGAGGCCGGTCTGGTGGTCGTCGCGGAAGTGCAGCGCACCTTCTTGCCTCGCCTCGAAGCGCTTACCTACCGCACGCTGCTGGCGGAAGTGCGTGCGCAGATCTCGGATCTCTTCGGCCTGCGCCTCGTGAATTTGGTCCTGATTCGTCCAGGTTCAATTCCCAAGACGTCCAGCGGGAAACTTCGTCGCCGCCACTGCAAAGAACTCCACTTGAGCGAGCAGCTTGACCGCGCCGAGATCCGGCAACCGCAGGCGATGGCAGGGCTGCTCGAGGAAGTGGGTGCGGCAGCGTGATGAGAGCAGGCGACGTAGAGGTCGCTCTCATCAGTGAAGTCGCCCGAATTCTCCGTGAACCTGAGAACAATCTCGATCCTGCACATTCCCTGAGCGAATTGGGCGTCGATTCCGTCGGCTATTGCACGGTGTCGGCCTTCGTCGAGCGGCAGTTCGGGATTCAGGTTCCACCGCAATCGCTGTTTGAGTTCCCGTCGGTGCACGAGACTGCCGCCCGTCTGGCGAAGCTGATTGCAGAGCAGTCGCCGGAGGACCATGCCGCGTCTGCAGTGCCGCTCTCCACATTCACTGAGGCGGCGACCTCTTACACCACGCGGGATATCGCTATTATTGGCGTCGCGTGTAAGCTTCCAGGTGCGGACGACCCGGATCAATACTGGGACCTGATCCGCAGTGGCGCCTCCGCAATCGGGGAGTTTCCCTCCCGCCGGACGCCGGCGGCGGATAACGGCAGCCCCGCTTATCTGAAGGGCGGTTTCGTTGCAGATGTGGACGCTTTCGATGCGGCATTCTTCGGCATTTCGCCGCGTGAAGCACTGGCAATGGACCCTCAGCAACGCCTCTTTCTGGAGTGCGCCTGGCATACCTTCGAAAGTGCCGGTTACAACTC